>DAOLLE010000225.1:0-5802 GCA_035331205.1 Burkholderiaceae bacterium | reverse complement strand
CGCTGGAAGGCACCTGGTCCACTGGCGGCGTGTGGTGGGGCGTCAAGGAAGGCGCGATCGACATCGTCTCGGTCTCCGATGCGGTGTCGGCCGACGCCAAGGAACAGCTCGAGAAGGTCAAGGCTGGCCTGAAGGACGGCAGCTTCGTGATCTGGAAGGGCCCGATCCTCGGCCAGGACGGCAAGGAAGTGCTGAAGAAGGACGAGGTCGCCGACGACAAGTTCCTCGGCGGCATCAACTTCTACGTCAAGGGCGTGGAAGGCAAGGTGCCGTCCGGCAAGTGAGTCGGCCCCGCCCGGCTCCCCGCTCGGGCGGCGCCTTTGCCGCCTGATGCGGCGACGACCGGACCCTGACCCGGAGCGCGCCGGCCTGTGAAGGCCGGCGCGTTTGTTTTTTGCCGCTGCGATCCGTGCCGGTCCACCCTGGACCCTGTCGTGAACGAGCGACGGCCTGCGGGCTGGCCGCTGTCCACCCGGTGCGGGGATCGGCGCCGGTGCACCGTCCGGGTGCAGGTTCTTCCCCGTTCCCTCCGCCGATCGCGTTGGCTGCAATGTGTTGCATTTGCGGCGCCCTGGCCACGCCGGTGGGCTGCTAAGGTCCTCGGCCGGGCTGCGGTCGCGGGGGCGGCGCGCCGTCCCATCCGGGCATGCCGGCGCGTTGGTCGCACGGCGTCTGTCGAGAACACCGTCCAGAGTCTGCCGTGAGCCTGCCTGACCTGCGCCATCGCCTTCAGCGCGCCATCGATCTGCTGCAGTCCGAGCGCGAGGCCCTGGGGGACGATGTGGTCGAGCTGGCGCTCAAGCCCCTGCAGGAGCAGTGGCAGCGCCTCGAAGCGGGCGCTGCGGGTGCAGGGGCCGGGGCCGGGCCGCAGCTGCGCCACCTCAGCGTGCTGTTCTGCGACGTGGTCGGCTCGACCTCGCTGAGTCAGTACCTGTCACCCGAGGCGGTGTCGGCGGTGATGGACGACGCACTCGCGGCCTTCACCCACATTGCCGAGCTCAACGGTGGCAGCGTGCTCTCCTACGCCGGCGACAGCATGTTGGCGGTGTTCGGTGTGCCGCTGGCGCGCGAAGACGATGCCGCGCGGGCGGTGCGCGCCGGCCTGGCGATCCTCGCTGCGGCGAGTTCGCGCGCCCAGGAGGTGCTCGATCGCCACGGCCACCGCGGCTTCAACGTGCGCGCTGGCGTCGCCACCGGCGGTGTGTTGCTGGGCGGTGGGGTCGATGGCGACTCCAGCGCCCGTGGCATGACGGTCAACCTCGCTGCTCGGATGGAGCAGACTGCCGCGCCCGGCACGCTGCGCGTCTGTCCGGACACCTGGCGGCTGTTGCGCGGGCGCTTCGAGGGTGACGAGCAGCCGCCCCTGATGGTCAAGGGCCGCGACGAGCCGATCCGCACCTGGCTGCTGCGCGGCGAGCGGCGCGGCGCCGCGGCGGTGCGCGCGGGTGTTGTCGGCCTGCAGGTGCCCTACGTCGGCCGGTCGGCCGAGCTTGCCGCACTGCAGCGGGCCTTCGCCGCCTTCGAGCGTCCGGCACCGGGCTCCAGCAGCCTGCGCCCACCGATGCGGCAGGTCGTCGTGCTCGGCGATGCCGGCCTGGGCAAGTCCCGCCTGGCGGCCGAGTTCCGCGCCTGGGCGCAGCGGCGCGAGGGCGGCGTGCGCTGGTTCACTGCGGTGGCCACCGAGGCGGACGCCCAGCGCCCCTACGGTCTGCTGCGCCGCGGCTTCAGCCGCTTTGCCCAGCTGCGCGACAGCGACCCACCCGACACCGCGCGCCACAACTGGCTCGCCGCTTACGCTCCCCTGCTGCGCAGCCAGGGTGACGCGGCGGTGCTTGGCCACCTCCTCGGGTTGGACTTCTCGGCCCATGACGAGGTCCGGCCGATGCTCGACGAGGCCCAGCAGCTGCGCGACCGCGCCTTCCACCACGCCCTGCAGGCGCTGCAGGCCATGGCCGCGGGCGACGCGCCGTTGGTGGTGCTGCTCGATGACCTGCACTGCGCCGACCGCGGGACGCTGGACTTTCTCGACCACCTGTACACCCGCGCGGCGGTGCTGCCGCTGCTGATGGTCGGGCTGGGGCGCCCGAGCCTGAACGAGGCCCACCCCGGCTGGTTGGCGCAGCCTGGGCGCGAGCAGCTCACGCTGCAGCCCCTGCCCGGCAGCGACGGCGAGGCCCTGGCCGACGCATTGTTGGCGCCGCTGCAGGCGGCGGCTCCCCAGCTGCGCGAGCGGCTGCTGGGCGCCGCAGGAGGCAACCCCTTCTTCATGGAAGAGTGGGTCCAGGTGCTGCTGGACCGCGGCATCCTCGTCGACGACGGCGAACGCTGGCAGCTGCGCGAGGCGCGCCTCGCGTCCTGGCCGGTGCCCGGCACGCTGCGCGGTGTGCTCGAGGCCCGTCTGGACGAGCTCGATGCCGGCGCACTGGCTGTCCTGCGCGCCGCGGCCGTGGTGGGCATGGTGTTCTGGGACGATGTCCTGGCCGTGCTCGGCCACGCCGACGTCGGCGACGCGCTGGCCGAACTGCAGCGGCGCCAGTTCATCGTCGCGCACGAGGGCAGTGACCTGGAGGGCCGCTTCGAATACGCCTTTCGGCATCAGACGCTGCAGCAGGTCGCCTATGAGCGTGTGCTCGAACGCGACCGCGTTACCGCCCACGCACGCATCGCCCGCTGGCTGGCCGGCCTGCCCGGCGACAAGCCGCTCGACCGCATCGCCGAACACTACGAGCGCGGTGGCGAGCCTGCCCTGGCCTGCACCGCCTGGCTCCAAGCCGCACAGGCCGCCCAGGCTCGCTACGCCAACGAACAGGCGCTGGCGCATGCGGATCGGGCGCTGCAACACGCTGACTTGGGCGATGTCCGCCGCAGGTATGACATCCAGCTTGTTCGCCAGCGGGTATTGGGTCACCTGTTGGATTCCAACCAATTGACGGTGGCCTTGAATGAGCTTGAGTGCTTGGCGGATGCGTTGAAATCGGACAGATTTAGGGCGGAAGCCAAAGATTGTCGGGCGAGATGGCTGCTGGAAGAGGGCGATGCCTCTGCCGCCCGAGATGTTGCCGATCGCGCGTGGGTTTTGGCTCTGGAAAGCTCGCCTGAGCAAGCGGCAAAGGCTGGTCTTACGCTGGTGCACTCATTGACAAATCTCGGCCAAACCGCGGATGCAACCGCTCTTTCGGAACATGTTGCTAATTTGGCGGCTCGTGTTGGCGATAAACACACTGAAGGTGCAGTTTGCAATGCGCGCGGGTTGATTGCCGAAATGTCTGGTGACTATGCTCAGGCGCTGAGTTGGTATAAGAAGGCACTTGAAAAGCATATTGAAACCGGGAACCGCTGCTTTGAAGGATCTGTTGTATCAAATATTGGGTATGTAGAGATGAATCTCGGAGAGTATGAGTCGGCAGAAGTGTACTTTCGCCAAGCTTCTGAGGTGTTTTTGCGGATTGGTAAGCGGCAACACCGTTCAATGGTTTTGCTAAACCTCGCCATGGTTTCTGTAAATAAGGGCATGTTGGCGATGGCGAAAGATTACGTTCAAGACGCGACCGATTCTCTCGATCCGAAAGCAAGTCGATGGATGGCTGCAACAGTTCAGCGCGTGTCCGGTCAGGTTGAAAGTGAGTTGAGCAACTTCACCAAGGCACTTGAGTTGCTGCGTTCGGCGCGAGACTGCTTTGTTGCATTAAATATGAGTGCCTTGGCGATTGAGTCACAGGGCTTCTTGGCGGAGGCCTTGTTCCGCGCGGGGCACGTTGAGCAATCGAGGGTCGAGGCATTCAAGGTGCTTGGGTCACTTGAATCCATTGGATCCGCAGAAGGAGCTGAGGAGCCGTTTCGGGTTTACCTGATCCTTTGGAATATATTGAAGGATGTATGTCGGGATCGCGTCGCAGCTGTAGTTTCTGTCGGGCAGGCACTTTTGCAGGCGAGGGCTGAGCGGATCTCGGACCGATCTAGGCGTGAATCATTCTTGTGGCGAGTCCCATTTCACCTCGCCCTTGCTCGGCTGAGTCTGTAGTCAACCAGGCTTTGAATAAAGACGGCTCCGATATGGAGCCGCTGCATAAGCGTGATCAATCGATGTGTTACATGTTGTTGGTCAGACGTGGATCCAGCACCCCAATATTCCCCTTCTTGTCTTCGAACAACAGCACAAAGCTGAAATCTGCCTGCCCGGTGATCTTTTCCTGCAGGATCAGGGTCTGGTAATTGTCGGTGCTGGTGCAGTCGAACAGGCCGATGTCGCTGACGGTGCCTGTGCCGTTGCCCACCACGCCCTTCATCGCGATGCCCTTGATGTACAAGACGTTGTCGTCCTTGTCGCGCAGGTGAATCTTCAGGCTGGCGGATTGATTCGGCGCGTCGACGGTGATCGCATGCTGGCCGGGTTTCATCTGGACCTGAGCGGTCGATTCATCGATCGTGGCGTGCGCCTCATCCTCGTCATAGATGTGCACCGTGCACTTCCCGGCGTTGGCGACCGGAACTGGCTTCGGGAAGGGCTGATTGAGTCGGTAGGTGACGGTTGGGATGAATCGATTGCGCGTTGCGCCGGAATCAGCGCGGTCGGAACCATTGTGGCGGTCGGCGTGGGCGTGAGGCATGGGCTTCCTCCTGGAGAAACTTCAACAGCATGATGAGAACGGTGGTGCCGACAGACTGCTTCGGCCTGCCGATGATCTGAAAAATATGAAATGCTGTCCATGCGCTCTTGGCGGGAACGGGGGCATTCGTGCAGCTCCGCACACCGCGAAGACCGTCGTCGGAGGCAGGCCTTGTGCTTGTGCCGGGTGTCGGGTGCTGCGCATCGGGCGGCCGGGCGGCCGCCGGCGTCACATCAGCGGCGGCCAGGGCAGCTGTGGCTCCTCGGTCGTGCTGGCGCGCGGTTCCGTCGCCGCCATGCGCTTCTCGTCGGCCAGCAGCAGGCGCCGACAGAGTTCGCGCGAAATGTTCAGGTGCACGGCGATGAACTGCTCGACGTCGTGGTCCTTCAGCGCCTGCAGGTTCAGGTTGGAGATCTCGATGGCACGGCAGGGCGTCTCGGCGCGCACCGAGGCGCTGCGCCCGCTGGCGCTGATCAGCGCCATCTCGCCGAAGCAGTCGCCGATGCCGAGCTGGGCGAGCTGCGCCTCGCGGTCGGACCAGGACTTGGTGACCAGGGCGCTGCCGGACTCGATCACGTACATGTAAAGCGCCTCTTCGCCTTGGCGAAAGAAGTACTCGCCGGCACTCTTCTCGACGGTGGCCGCACCCGCCAGGATCGCTTCCAGCCCGTCGTCCGAGACCGAATGGAAGATCGGCATGTTCTTCAAGAGAAGGATCTTGGCGTGGTTCATGCTGCGGCGTGGCGGTGCGAGGAGGCGGAGGCCGTGCGTGGAAAGCCTGGCGACGGCCGATCGAGTCCCCTGCGATTCGAGTAATTTCTTTCATTTTGGCACGCAAGATCGCCGCCGACCGGGGGGTGGCAGGCCTGGGCGTGAAAACCTGCGGAACCCGAAGGGTGGGCGGCCGACGCGGTGCCGTGCCGGCAGGCGTCGATGCGCTGAGGCCTGGTGCAGGCCGGCGACCGCGGAGAGTCGCTGTGAACGCGTCGGGCCAGCATGGTATAGTCACAGGCTTTTCCGCCTCAGGCTGCGCGGAAAAGGCGCCCGCCCGGACACTCCGGGCGAGCGGTCCGGATGCCCGAGAGGCCGCCCCGATAAGCGGCGCCGAGGGTGACGGAAGCAGCCGCAAACCCTGCAAACGAGATTTGCCATGAAGACTTTCAGCGCCAAGCCGGCCGAGGTCGTGCATGAGTGG
>DAOLLE010000224.1:1162-5816 GCA_035331205.1 Burkholderiaceae bacterium | reverse complement strand
CGCACTGCCGCGGGCAGTAGGCCCAGTGCTGCAGGGCGGACAGGGGCAGGGGGTCGTCGGGGTCGGTGTACATGGTGCGGTTGGGCATCTGGACCTAGACTCTCGGCATTCCTCAAGGATTCGCGACGGAGCGGTGTATGTCATCGACACTGGAACAACTGACAGCCCAGGCCCTGGAATTGCCGCCGGACCAGCGCGCCGTGCTGGCGGAAACGCTGTTCGAGAGCATCGAGCCGACGCCGCCGCTGAGCCCGGAGTGGGAGGCTGAGATCGCCCGCCGGGTGGCGGACATGGACGCGGGCAGGACTCGGTTCACCCCTGCCGACGAGGCCATGGCGGAATTGGCTGCCTACATCCATAGCCGCCAAAGCCACCGTTCGGCCGCATGATCGTCAGCCTCAGCGACGAGGCCAAAGCCGACGCCCGCGAGGCCGCCGACTGGTACATCGACCAGGACGCATGGCCGGCCGCCGATGCTCTGCAACAGGAAATCGACCGGGCTTTGGCGCGCCTGTCCCTCTCTCCGGGCTTGGGGACGCCGGGGCCTGAGGGAACCAGGATCTTGCCGATCCATGTTTTTCCGATTTCTTTGGTGTACCGGGTGGAGGGTAAGTTGCTGCGTGTGATCGCCGTGGCCGCGCAGCGTCGCCGGCCTGGGTACTGGGTTGGGCGACGCTGACAGCTACAACCGGGCATTCGGTTCAGCAGCGCCGCGTCAGCCTGACCCCCGGCGCCGCCTCGACCGTGGCTCCCGCTTCCAGCGGCTGGCCGTCGAAGGTGACGGCGTAGGCGCTGAAGTCCCGCGCCGGTGTGCCGGGGGCGGTGGGCGATACCACCAGCCGGTCGAACAGCGCATGCGCGGGCGCATTGCCCAGCTCGCTGTCGTGCTCGAAGACGTAGAGCCCGCGGGTGCTCATCTGCCCGCGTGCGGCCGAGCGGTCGTGCTCGAACATCTGCTCCAGCGCTTTGAACAGCAGCTCCAGGTCCTCGGCCGAGAAGCCGGTGCCACCACGGGACGTCTCGCGGGCCAGGAAGCTGGAGACGAAACCATGCGAGCGGTACAGCCCGTAAGGCACGGTGTGCTTGCGGCCCATGGTGCGGTTGTCACCGCCCTGCTTCTCGGCCTCCGCCTCGGTGGCCACGGCCATGCGGGTGATGGAGTGCTCCAGCGCGACGATGGGCTCGATCGAGCGGGCAAAGGTCATTTGCACCGGGCCGCGGACCTGGCCGCAGTTGACGCCGGTGGACATCACGGCGCCGAAGGTCCGCACGTCGAAGAAGTTGGCGCACATCCAGGCGCGGGCCTTGTCGACCGTGTCGCCGCCGCCCTTGCGCTTCTTGTCCTCGCCCTTGAGTGCGTCTTCGCTGCCGGTGGCGACGTAGGCGCGCTCGTGGGTCTGGTTGAGGATGGCCTTCTCCTTCACGTAGATCTCGTAGGGCGGCTGTTCGCCGTGCACCAGGCCGACGAAGTTGCGCACCTTGCGCTTGAGCGCCACGTCGGTCATCAGGCCGTGGCCGGTCTCGGCGTCCAGGCGGGGCAGGTTGCCGGCGTCCGGGTCGCCGTTGGGGTTGCCGTCCTTCACGTCGAAGATCAGCACGAAGTCGTAGCGGTGGGCGAGGGTGGCCATGGGGTTCCTCCTGGGGATGAGTCGATCAGATCAGACTGGGTTGAACGGGCGCGGCCGCAGCGGCGGGCGCGTCGGCGGCGGGGTCGGCGCCGGCATCGGCGGCCTCGTGTTTGGTGAAGAAGTCCTGGCGTTGGTGGTAGTAGCCCAGGGCGAAGCGGCCCTGCTCGGGCAGCGGCAGGTGCAGCGGGAAGTCGGCGATGCCGCCGGTGATCTCGCCGATCAGCTTCTCGAAGTTGGTGGCCCGGCCGCGGTTGGTCAGCTTGGCCAGGTGGTGGTTCTTCAGCCGCAGCAGCGTCGTGAACACCGCCACCGGGGTGCTGGAAGCCGCACCGTAGTAGCGCTCGCGGATCGTGGCGTTCAGGCCGGGATTGGCCTCTTCCTGGATCTTCTCCAGCACGGCGAAGAGGCGGCCGAGGCGGTAGGCCGCGTTGGGGTTGTCTCGGTCGAGCATGGCTTTCGGGTCCTCCTGGGGTGAAAGGGGGTGGCTGCGCAGCAGGCAGGCCTTGATGGCGGCAGCGCGCAGGTGGGTGACACGCTGCTCGGCGCGGCAGCGCTGCACCGCGGCGTTGAGCCAGAGTGCAGGGAAGGGCGTGCCGCTGAGGATGGCGCGCATCACGTCGCCACCCAGGTTGGGCGGGATGTTGTCGGCCTTGCCCTGCAGGGCGACAGCGGTCAGCAGGCGGAACAGCGACGGGTAAGCCGGATCCTTCGGGCCGCGCACGATGTCCAACTCGTCGAACCAGCGCTGGATGCGCGCGCCGACCTCGGCCAGAGGCGCGGCGTGCCAGAAGCGGATCGAGATGCGTGCGGCATTCGGCGCCAGGCCGAGCACGAAGAAGCGCCGGTCACGTCCGCTGCCGCCGAAGCGGCCGCTATGCACCGCGCCCAGCAGCGCACGCACCTGGGCGGTATGGGCGTCCGGGTCGTCGTGCTGCTCGCTGAAGAAGGCGGCGAAGGCATTCTCGAAGTCGCTGTCGGCTTCCGACTGCGCCCAGAACACCGTGCTGGCGTCGCCCACCTGCATGCGCTGGGGAGAGCCCTTGGCCAGCAGGTGGTTCAGCGCGGTGGTGTAGGCAAAGGCCGCCGCCGGGCTGACGGGCGCGTTGGCGCCCTGCTCCTTGCCGAAGGAGCGGAAGGCGTCCAGGTTGAACGAGACGATGTTGGCGCCCGAGGTCTGCGCGCCCCAGACGCCCTTGATCGCGCTGTGCAGCCGTTCTGGCTCGGCGCTGCTGTCGGTGATCAGGCAGGGCAGGCCCTTCGCGGCGGTGTCGGTCGCTGCCGAAGAGGCGGCGATGGCTGCGATCACCGCCGGGCGCTGGCAGACCAGGTCCACCGGGTCTTCGCTGGCGAGGCGAAAGCTCAATAACGGGTTGGCTTCGGCGATCTCGGCCCAGGCAGGTTGACCTTGCGCCGCGGTCAGCGGCTCGCCATTGAGGAAAGCCAGCACCGCGCGTAGGCCGGCGTCGTCAGGCGCACGCTCGGTCAGCTCGTCGATGCGGCGGCGGAAGGCGGCCGTCTGCTCGGCTACTCGCTCCGGTTTGCCCTTGGTGTCGAGGCCGAGCACGTACTCCGCCGTGTCCCAGAGCAGGTTGGCCGCCACACCCGAGGTCTTCTTCACGCCCTGCGGCACCTGAAAGCGCCGGGCGACCTTTTTCTTACCTTCCTGCGTCCGGGTGTCGCTGATGCCGATCAGCCGACCGTCGGTTGACAGCTCCAGGATGAAGGGAATCTCCTTCTCCTCCAGCCCGGCGGCCGGCAGTCGCCGCGCCGGGTCGGGGTCGCGCATCTTGCGCTCGTAGTACGCGTGCAGCGCCTGCAGGATCATGACCGCACCTCCGCCTGGGTCAGGTCCAGCACCCCGCGCGTCAGCTGCGCGCGGAAGAACTTCGGCCGCGGGTCGTTCGGTCGGCTGAAGTCCATGTCGTAGAGCATCCAGCCGAAGTCGCCGTCCACGCCGGCCTGCGGTTCCGGCTCGCCGCCGGGCGAGGTCACCAGGCGCACCCGGGCATCGAACTCCCGGCAGCCCAGGTAGGGCTGGTTCACGCACTGGCCCTTGGCGGCGCGCCGGCTGAACATCTCGGCGTACTTGGCCGGGTTGTGCAGCGCCTCGCCCTTGACTGGCTCCATGCGGGCATGCAGCCGGTAGGCCACGTCGCGCAGGAAGAGGCCGGCGCGCTGCTGCCGCTCGTCCTCGATGTACAGGCCCAGCTGCCCGCTGCCGGACTGCATCGCGCTGGTCACATTGCGGGTGGAGACCACCGCGCCCACCTCGTTGCGCCGCACGCTGATCCAGCGCACGGGCGCCAGCACCTCGATGCGCTCCATGCGCCAGCGGATCTCAGGTTTCCAGAGAATGGCCTCGAACACCGCGCGGGCGGCCGAGGGGGTGATGAAGTCGTAGGACACGCGCTCGACCTTCATCTCGGGTCGGGTGAAGCAGGCGTAGTCGCCGCGCACGTCCAGGCAGTGTGATGAAATCATGCTTACGTTCCTTTGGGCCGAATGCGTTCGGACAGGTCGTTTCCCCTCCCGGGAACGCGAGGGGGTAGAGCGGGGGCGATGGAATTCATGCGCGCTATCGACCACCTCACTTAAGGACGTAGGCAATGGTCAGCATGGCTGCCACCGCGACGAGGCAGGCGGTGTAGAACCGGTCGGCCGGCTGGTCCTTCATGAGTCGAAGCTCGCGCACAAGGTTGGCCAGGAAGTCCATGGAGATGCCCCACTGCGGTCTGAATGCGGTGGAGTCTACATCACAGTTCTAAGTAGGCAAGTTGTACCTAAGTAGAGTTCATGAGCCATCATCCGTCTGGTGTTACGATTCCGCCATCCCCCGGAAGGGGGTGGATTGAAACTAAGTGAGGCACGGTGTTCCTCGCATGAAGCGTCGACCGCGAGGGGCTCTGCCCTTCGCGAGTCGCCCTTTCAGACGGCATACGCTGCCGGATCGCCCGGCGCGCCGCCCAGCATTGCGCCCAGCACCGGGTCGTAGAACACGTCGCTGTCGGTCTGCACGTACAGGCCGG
>DAOLLE010000224.1:0-1062 GCA_035331205.1 Burkholderiaceae bacterium | reverse complement strand
GCGCCCAGCACCGGGTCGTAGAACACGTCGCTGTCGGTCTGCACGTACAGGCCGGGCAGCAGCTCGCGCACGTCGCCGGCGGCGATCAGGCGCTTCAGGTCCTGCTGGTAGATCGTCACGCCGTAGCGCTGCAGCCGGCGCATCAGCCAGCGTGAGGGGCCGTCGCGCTCCAGCAGGCCGAGTAGGGCGTTCACGTCGTCGCGGCAGCGCGGGCTGTGCCAGCGCACGAAGACGGTGGCGGCGTCCTGGTTGTCGATCAGGCGGAATTTCTCGGCCGCACTGCGGAAGTTCATCGCCAGCGTCATGTCATGTTTGCCAATCTCCAGGCGCAGCAGTTCGGCGATGCGGTGGCGGTCCAACTCGGCGCCGCCGTAGAGGCGGGCGAAGTAGCGTGACACCCGCTCCAGCGCGAGCGGGTCGTCATCCCCGGACGGATCCAGGCCATCCCACACCAGCGTGCAGGCCTGTGCCGCCTGACGCAGCAGACCGGGCGGAGGCGCCTTGGGCGGCACGAAGACGTGCACTTCACCGTGGTCGAGCCGGCCCTCGCGGTTGCAGCGGCCAGCGGCCTGGGCGATCGAGTCCAGCCCGGCCAGTGCGCGGTAGACCACCGGAAAGTCCAGGTCGACACCGGCCTCCACGAGCTGGGTCGAGACCACGTGCACGGGTGTTGCCGGCTCCCCACGGGCCAGGGCGTCGCGGCGGACGGCCAGGGCGACCTTGATGTCGGCGATGACCTCGCTGCGGTGCTGCGGGCACATCAATGCGGAGAGGTGCCACAGGCCCTCGCGCCCGGTGGGCAGCTCGCGGGCGAGGCGCTCGTAGAGCTCGCGGGCGTCGGCGCGCCGGCCGACGATGGCCAGCACCGCGTCGTGGCGGGCGAGGGCGTCGGCGGTCACTTCCCAGGACTGTGGCTGGGTGAGGCTGGCGGGCAGGCGCACCTGCACGCGCTGCAGGGCGGTGTACAGCGCGGGCTCGTCGTCGATGATTGCCGTGACCTCGCCCGGTGCGTAGCCGCGCAGCCCGCGCCCGCCGAAGTGGCGCTGCTCGGCTACGCACCGG
>DAOLLE010000223.1:0-5848 GCA_035331205.1 Burkholderiaceae bacterium | reverse complement strand
GCCGAGACGATGGTCGGGATCGCCCAGGGCACCAGCACCGCGGCGCGCACCAGCGTGCGGCCCTTGAACTCCTGGTTCAGCAGCATCGCCACACCCAGGCCGAACAGCGTCTCCAGCGCCACCGACACCAGCGCGAACTGGAAGGTGTTGCGGATCGACACCCCCCAGTCGCCGGACCAGAAACCCTCGGTGTTGTTGGGGTTGGCGAACAGGCCGTATTCGCCGACGTAGTTGGTCCAGCCGACGAACTGGGCTGCGCCAATGTCGTTGATGTTGGCGTCGGTGAAGCTGAACCAGATCGTGCGCGCCAGTGGCCAGGCGGCCACCAGCAGCAGCGTGATCAGCATCGGTGCCAGGAAGATCCAGGCCGTGCGCGTCCTTGAACTCATCGAACAGGTCTCCTTGGCGCCGAGAGACCCTAGGGAATCGCTCCCCAGGGGACTCAGACACTCACCACTTGCCGCGCTTGACTTGGTTCAGCTTGCCTTCGAGCTTCTTGAGCGAGACGTCTGCGCTTTCCTTGCCTGACAGTACGTCATGCGTGGCGTTCCAGAACGCGGCACTGACCTCGTTGTATTTCAGGCCGGTGGCGGTGGACGGACGCGGCACGGCGGAGGTGAACACGTCGTAGAGGCTGCCGAAGAAGGGCGTGGCGGCCAGTACGTCCTTGTCCTTGTAGAGCGCCGGGAGGGTCGGGTTGAAGGAGCCCTTGATCGCGCGCTCCTTCTGGATGTCCTTGCTGGTCAGGTACATCACCAGCTCGGCGGCCAGCTTCTGCTCCTTCGAGTACTTCGACACCGCCAGCTGCCAGCCGCCCAGCGTGGCAGCGTTCTTGCCGCCCTCGCCGCCCTTGGGCAGGGCCGACACGCCGATCTTGTCCTTGATCTTGCTGTCGCCGCCATTGCCCAGGCTCCAGGCGTAGGGCCAGTTGCGCATGAAGACGGCGTTGCCGTTCTGGAACACGCCGCGCGCATCCTCCTCGCCATAGTTCAGCACGCCGGTCGGGGCGATCGTGCCGATCCACGAGGCCGCGGTGGTCAGCGCCTTGGCCGCCTGCGGGTTGTTGACCGTGACCTTGCCGCTGGCGTCGACGATGTTGCCGCCGCCGTAGCTGGTCAGCCACTCGACCGCATCACAGGTCAAGCCCTCGTAGGCTTTGGCCTGGAACACGAAGCCCTGCATGTCGGCATTGCCGGCCTTGCGCTCGGCGTCCTGGATCTTCTTGGCGGTGGCGGCCAGCTGCTCCCAGGTGGTGGGCGGCTTCTCGCCGTGCTTGTCCAGCAGGTCCTTGCGGTAGTAGAGCAGGCCGGCGTCGGTGAACCAGGGCATCGCGATCAGCTTGCCGTCCACGGTGTTGTTGGCCACGATGGACGGGAAGTGCTCCTTCTCGACGCCCTTGCTGTAGGGCTTCAGGTCGATCAGGTGGTCCTTGATCATGCCGGGCCACACCACGTCGACGTTGATGATGTCCACGTCCGCGCTCTTGGCGGCGAACATCTGCCGGTACAGCCCGAGCAGGTCGGTGGTCGACTGCGGCAGGGTGAAGAGCTTGACGGTGTGGCCGGTCTTCTTCGACCACTCCTCCGTGTGGCGCTTGCAGAACTCGAAGTCCTGGCCCACCGAGCCGCAGGAAATCGTGAGGGTGGCCGCCTGGGTGGCGCCGGTGCCGCCGAGCGCAATCAGCGCGCCGACGACGAGGGGAGACAACTTGACGTTCATGGAGACTCTCCGAAGGGATTGCAGAGCTGCGGCCAGCCGACCGGGCATTGATCGATGCCCCTGCCGCCGACCGCTTTTCGCGATCAGAAGCGCTTTGGATGGCGATTCAGCATAGCCCGGAAGGCTGCTTCAATTCATGCGGGGTTGTGGGGATGCGGCCGGGGACGGGGCCGCACATCACCACCAGGCTTCAACCTGCACGCCGTAACCCAAGCCGCTGCGCTTGTTGGCATAGGTGGAGACGGGGGTGCCGCAGTCGCGACCGGTGCAGGCCACGCCGCCCGCGGCGGCGGCCGCGTCGTTCCACTTGGCGTAGGTGCCGTAGAAGCGGATCGCCGGGCGCGACCAGATGCTGCGGCCCATCGAGAACTGCGTGCCGGCCGTCAGCTTGGCCAGCGTGCGCGCGTCCTGCCCCTCGGGCTTGACCTGCTGGTAGCCCACCTCGGACATCAGGCTCCAGACGTTGTTCAGGTGGTACTGCGGGCGCGCGCCGACCCACATGTCGCGCGTCTTGCTGCCATTGACGTCGGCCTGGCGCAGGCCGGCGGTCATCGAGGCGGTCACCGGCGAGCCCTGCGGCTCGATCACCCACTGGTCAGCCAGCATCCACTCCTTGCGCGAGTCGTTGCTGGCCACGATGGCGAAGCCCTTCAGCGCGGTGGCGTCCTTGGTGTACTGCGCGATCACGGTGTTGAAACCACCCAGGCCGAAGACGTTGCTCTGGGTGTGTGCCGCCGTCAGGCCGAAGCCGTTCTTGCCGGTCTTGCCGCCGTCGGCCAGCGTGGCGTCGTCGCGGTTGTCCTTGACCACCAGGTTCATGCCCACGGTGAGCTTGCCACCGGTGTTGACCGCGATGTCCTGCAGGCGCAGGTCGTGCGAGGTTGCGGCGCGCGCGCCACCGTCGACGATACCCGGCTGGTACTGGCCCACCGACTTGGTCGACGACCAGTCGGCCTGCCCGGCACGCAGATAGGCATAGGACAGCTTGCCGATGCCCACGTCGATGTTGTCCAGGCCCCAACCCGGGCTCTGCGCCGGCTCCCAGTAGGCGTAATCCAGCATGTGGATGTCGGGGTTCTTGTAGAAGCGCTTGCCCGCCCAGAGCGTGGCGCCCTTCAAGCCCGCGATACCCATCGCCGAACCGATGTCCTGCGCCTCGACGAAGGCTTCGCGGAAGGCCGGCGTGGTCTGTTCCCAGTTGGCCAGCTGCTGCGTGCCGTAGGCGGTGGTGAACTGGGCGCGGAAGGTCGTGCCGTCCACCTTGCCCAGCTCGGAGGCGAAAGTCAGGCTGCCATAGGTGTCGCACTCATTGCCCAGGCGGAACCAGACCGCCGAGCCGGGCAGGCGGAAGCACAGCTCCTTGCCACCTTGGTCGCTGGAGCCGCTGCCACTGCGGAAGTAGCCGTGGAAGTCGATCGGGGCGGCCACCGCCGAGGCGGTGAATCCGGCAGCGGCGAGCGCACAGGCGGCGCTGATCAGGGTTCTCATGGGGGTCTCCTCAAACGGGTCATCGCGGGCAACAGCGCCCGCACAGCGCATCGAACCAACTCTGCTCTGGTTCGGTCTGTGAGAAATGCGACCGCATCCAAAGCGCTTTGAAATTTATCCAAAGCGCTTTGGATCTAACCTATCGTTAACCCTGAAACGAAGTCCATCTGCATCGAATACATTGATCCAAAGCGCTTCCGAGTCGCTTTGATGCCTCTAGACCACGTTTCTTTGCTCAAGCGTTCCACCCGAGTTCGCCGTTCGCCGCAGCCCGCGACATGTTCACCATCGATCAGCAAACCGACCTGGCGCTCAGCCATATCCGCCACAGCTTGGTCCGAAGCCTTGGCCGCCAGGCCCGCGGCGCTGCCTGGGACGCCTTCGGCGCTCGCCTGACGCGGCACTTTCCGGCGCTGCTGCGCGAGCTCGCCAGCGTCTATGGCGGGCGGCCGGACTTTCTCGACGTGCTCACACGCGTGGTCACGACGGCGTGGCAGGGTTGGCGCGAGCGGCCCGCGCAGCTGCGCGCGCTGGACGCCGCTCGGGAGGCCGATCCGGGCTGGTTCCAGTCCGAGCGCATGCTGGGCGGTGTCTGCTACGTGGACCTCTACGCCGGCAACCTGCGTGGCCTGATGGCGCAGATCCCCTACTTCCAGGAGCTGGGGCTGACCTACCTGCACCTGATGCCGCCCTTCCAGTGCCCGGCGGACAACAGCGACGGCGGCTATGCGGTCAGCAGCTACCGCGAAGTCAACCCCGCGCTGGGCACGATCGACGACCTGCGTGACCTCGCCGCCGCGTTGCGCCAGGCAGGCATCAGCCTGGTGCTGGACTTCATCTTCAACCACACCGCCGACGAGCACGCCTGGGCGAAGGCGGCGGTGGCGGGCGACGAGGCGTACCGAGACTTCTACCTGATATTCCCGGACCGGACCCTGCCGGACGCGTACGACCGGACGTTGCGCGAGATCTTCCCGGACCAGCACCCGGGCGCCTTCACGCAGCTGGCCGATGGCCGCTGGATCTGGACCACCTTCAACTCGTTCCAGTGGGATCTGAACTACGCCAACCCGGCGGTGTTCGACGCCATGGCCGGCGAGATGCTGGCCATCGCCAACCTGGGCGCTGAAATCCTGCGCATGGACGCGGTGGCCTTCATCTGGAAGCAGCTGGGCACCGACTGCGAGAACCTGCCGCAGGCGCACGCGCTGATCCGAGCCTTCAACGCGGTGTGCCGCATCGCCGCGCCGGGGCTGCTGTTCAAGTCCGAGGCCATCGTGCATCCGGACCAGGTGGTCAAGTACATCGCACCCGAGGAATGCCAGATTTCCTACAACCCGCTGCAGATGGCGCTGCTGTGGAACAGCCTCGCCACCCGCGAGGTCAACCTGTTGCAGCAGGCGCTGGAGGAGCGCCACGTGCTGCCCGCGGGCAGCGCCTGGGTCAACTACGTGCGCAGCCACGACGACATCGGCTGGACCTTCGCCGACGAGGACGCCATCCGCGAGGGCATCCAGGGCTTCGACCACCGCCAGTTCCTCAACCGCTTCTACGTCAACCGCTTTGCCGGCAGCTTCGCGCGCGGCGTGCCTTTCCAGGACAACCCGGCCACCGGCGACTGCCGCATCAGCGGCACCTGTGCATCGCTGGCGGGCCTGGAGCAGGGCGACCCGCACGCGGTGGCGCGCATCCTGCTGCTGCACGGCGTGGCGCTGAGCACGGGCGGCATCCCGCTGATCTACCTCGGCGACGAGGTGGGCACACTCAACGATCCGAGCTACGCGGACGACCCGACCAAGGCCGGTGACAGCCGCTGGGTGCACCGGCCGGCCCGATCGCCCCAGCTCTACGCCCAGCGGCAGGACCCGCAGACGGCGGCCGGGCGCCTTTACACGGGCCTGCGGCGGCTGATCGAGGTGCGCCAAAGCTGCCCGGCCTTGGCCGGCGGCGAGCTGACGGGCTTTCGCAGTGCCAACCCGAGCGTGCTGGGTTACAGCCGGGCGGCGGGTCTGCGGCGCGTCCTGGTGCTGGCGAACTTCAGCGAGTTCGACCAGGCTTGCCCGGCACGGGTCTTTTCCGCCCAGCCCGATTCGGCCGTCGACCGGATCAGTGGCCGCGCCTGCCGGCTTGGCGAGGGCCTGACCCTGGCGCCCTACGAGCTGCTCTGGCTCGACGTGGGCTCGCCCGCTGCCGGATGAGGCTCCCGTCGCACCGCCGCCTGCCAGGCCTTCGGCGTCAGGCCGAACTGGGCGCGGAAGCTGCGGATGAAGTAGCTCTGGCTGGCGTAGCCGCAGGCCCAGGCCACTTCCTTGCCGGCCAGCCGGCCTTCGGTGAGCAGGCGGGTGGCGCGCTCCAGGCGCAGGCGGTTGATGCAGGCCACCAGATGCTCGCCGCAGCTGCGGTGAAAGAGGTGCGAGAGGTAGTCGGGCGTGCAGCCCAGTTGCTCGGCCAGGCTGCCCACGCTCAGCGCGGGGTCTCCGAGCTGGTTGCGCATCAGCAGCCGCAGCCGCGCCACCAGCGGCGGCTCGAGCGCAGCGGCTTCGGCCGGTTCGTCGATCGCGCGCAGCACCCCGGCGACCGCGGCGGTCACCAGGGCGCGCTGCTGCGCGGCGGCCCAGACGGCGCCGGACGCCTCGTCGGC
>DAOLLE010000222.1:0-5859 GCA_035331205.1 Burkholderiaceae bacterium | reverse complement strand
GCGGTCGAGGCGGCGCTGGTGTCGCGCGCGATGGCCGAACTTGCCGCAGCGCAGCCGTTGCAGCGGGCCACGGGCGCGACGCACGCTGCCGGCTGGTTCGACCTCGGCGGTGGGCTCCGTCTGGTGCGTGAGGACGTGGGCCGCCACAACGCGCTGGACAAGCTGATCGGCGCTGCGGCGCGCACCGGGCTCGACCCGGCGCAGGCCTTCGTCGTGGTGACCAGCCGCGCCAGCTACGAGATGGTGCACAAGACCGCGCAGGCCGGTGTCGGCCTGCTGGCGGCGATCTCGGCGCCCACCGCGCTGGCGGTGCGCACCGCCGAGGCGGCCGGCCTGGTGCTGGCCGGCTTCGTGCGCGAAGGGCGGGTGACCGGCTACACCCACCCGCAGCGGCTGCTGACGAGTGCAGCCCCCGGCTGAGGAGGCGGGCGGGGAGCCGCGCTGCGCTTGGTCAGTTCACCAGCACCGCGCTCCAGGCCGCGGCCACCGCGTTGTACTCGGCCGACCCGCTGCCATAGAGGTCGCGGGCGGCGTTGAGGGTGGCGCTGCGCGCGCTGGCGTACTTGCTGCTGGCGGTCATGTAGACCGTCAGCGCGCGGTACCAGATCTTCTCGGCCTTGGCGCGGCCGATGCCCGCGAGCGTGCCGGCGCCGCTGGCCTTCTTCGTGTTGCCGGCCACGCAGGTCGGGCTGGGGGAGCCGGCTGTGGTGCCTTCGGCGAGCAGGTAGTAGAAGTGGTTGGCCACGCCGGAGCTGTAATGCACGTTCAGCGCCCCGACGGTCGAGTACCAGCAGTCGGCCGAGGCACCGTCCAGGCTCGGGCGGTACATGTAGCGGATCGCCCCCGTGCCGCTGCGGTACAGGCGCTCGCCGATCTGGTAGTCGGGCGCGTCGGCGCCGTTGTTGGCGTAGTACTCGACCATGGTGCCGAAGATGTCCGAGGTCGCCTCGTTCAGGCCGCCGGATTCGCCCGAGTAGATCAGGCCCGCGGTGCGGCTGGTGACGCCGTGGCTCATCTCATGGCCGGCCACGTCCAGCGCGGTGAAGGGGTTGAAGGTCACGCCGTCGCCGTCGCCGTAGGTCATGCAAAAGCAGCTGTCGCTCCAGAAGGCGTTGTTGTACTTCGAGCCGTAATGCACCCGGTTGTACGCGCCGGCCCCGTTGTTGGCGATGCCGTTGCGGCCGTGCACGGCCTTGAAGTAGTCCCAGGTCACCGCGGTGCCGTACTGGGCATCGACACCGACCGTTGCGGTGTCGCTCAGCGCGCCGTTGCCCCAGACGTTGTCGGCGTCGGTGAAGACGCTGCCACCCGAGGTGCGGTTCCTCATGTTGATGGTGTATTGGCCGCCACGGCTGGGGTCGCGCAGCTCGTACCCACCGGTCAGGCTGTTGGTAATCAATGCGACCACGCCGTTGAAGTAGCTCTTGCCGGTGCCGGCAGCCGACGCGGTGTGGACATCGTCCCAGGCGTCGATCACCGTGCCGCGGTGGGCGTCCACGATGACGTGCTTTTCGCTGGGCGTGCCGTCGGGCTGGTCGGCGTAGACGCGCACGTCGTAGGCCAGCGTTGGCTGGTCGCCGCGCGCGTGCACCAGCAGCTCCGGTGCGGCCTGGCCAGGCTCACCCGGGTGGGCCAGCAGCGCCATCGTCGTCGCGCTGGCGGGCGTCAGCGTGGCGCGGGTGGCCAGCATGGGCAGGCGCTCCATCGTGCGTGACACCTCGCGCAGCGAGCCGCCGCGCGCCTGGTGCACCACCAGCTCACCGCCGACCACGCGCAGGCCCTGGTAATGGCGGTCGAAGCGCACATGCTCGACGCCGTCGTCGTCGACGATCACGTCGCGCAGCGCGTAGGACTGCCCCGCGCCGTGCAAGCTGTGACCGGGGAAGGCGCTGATGTTGCTGCGCGCGCGTCCCTCGGCCTGGAGGCGGCGCGTGGCGCCGTCGCTGCCGGCCGCCTGGGCGTTGTCGGCGGCGGCCCAAGTGGCGGGGGTGGCCACGGTGGCGGCCAGAGCGAACAGGATCGACAGGTGGCGGGAGGTGCGGGAAGCAAACGGCATGGCTGACCTCGGCAGCCCCAACCGCGGGGCTTTGCCAAGGAGTGGGCCGAAGAAATCGCCGTTTGCGTGAGTTTGTTGGTGAAAAATCGCATCCAAATGTTGCGGTGACCCCCTGTGCCCCGGTGCGCCGCGGTTCAGCGCCGGCGGCCGAGGTAGCGCGTCACCCGCCCCAGGCCCTGGTGGCCCGGGCCTTCGTCGAGCATCGTCTCGCCTTCCCAGCCGAGCGTCTCGTCGAGCAGGCCGGCGAAGTCGCTGCGCAGGTCCGCGAGGGTATAGAGCATGTCCGCGTCCTTCGGGCCGCCACTGCTGTAGTTCAGCTGCTCGGGGTGAAAGGCCTCGAGGATCAGCCAGCCGCCCGGCTTCAGCGCCTGCGCCAGCCGAGGGTGGGCGAGCTGGCGCAGGGCGCCGGGCAGGTGGCAGAACACCAGCACCACCGCATCGAAGGTCGCCGGCGGCGGCGTCCAGTCGGCCAGGTCGGCGCACTGCGTGGTCAGGCGCCGGGCGGTGTCGGAGCCGCGTTGCGCAGCAAGATCGCGCGCCTTGGTCAGGCCCACTTCAGAGTAATCCACCGACAGCACGGGGTGGCCCTGCTGCGCCAGCCACACGCCGTTGCGCCCCTCGCCGTCGCCCGGCACCAGAACCTGGGCCGCCGCGGCGAACCGATGGGCCTGCTCACGCAGGAAGGCGTTGGGTTCGGTGCCGTACTTGTAGATCGGCCCGGCGAAGCGTTCGTCCCAGAAATTCGGCATGGCGGCGGTGTCGCGGGTGGCGCAGGAGATGGGGCGGCGATCATATCGGCGGGTTTCGGCCCCAGTCGCAGCGGCCGGCTGGGTCGTGCGATGCGCGCTGCCGCGACAATGCCGGTTCCCTGGAAACTTTCTTGCCTGCCACCATGCGTTCTTCCGGTTCCGGCGGCCTGGTCTACTCGACCGACAGCGGCCGCATGTGCCCCGAGTGTCGCCAGCCCGTCGCGGCCTGCCTGTGCAAGGCCCAGGCCGCGGCCGCGGCGCGCGCGAAGGGCGACGGTGTGGTGCGCGTCTCGCGCGAGACCAAGGGCCGGGGCGGCAAGGCGGTCACGCTGGTGCGCGGCGTGGCGCTGGCCGACGAGGCACTGGCCGTGCTGGGCAAGCGCCTGCGCAGCGCCTGCGGGTCCGGCGGCACGGTCAAGGACGGTGTGATCGAGGTGCAGGGCGATCACGCCGAGCGGCTGGTGGCCCTGCTGCAGGCCGAAGGCCATCGGGTCAAGCGCGCCGGGGGCTGAGGTGCGCCGCAAGCTGCCGTCCACCGCCGCGCTGGCCGCCTTCGAGGCGGCGGCCCGCCACCAGAGCTTCACCCGCGCGGCCGACGAGCTGGCGCTGACGCAGAGCGCGGTGTGCCGGCAGGTGGCGGCGCTGGAGGACTTCGTCGGCGTCGAGCTGTTTCGCCGCACGCGCCGCGGCGTGGTGCTGACCGAGGCTGGCGCGGCCTACAGCCGCCGGGTGCGCGCCCGGCTGGAGGAGGTCGAGCGCGATGCGCTGGAGCTGATGACCACCGGCGGCGCGGGCGGCGTGCTGGAACTGGGCGTGCTGCCAACCTTCGCCGCGAAATGGCTGCTGCCGCGCCTGCGCGGCTACCTCGACGCCCACCCGGGCGTGACCGTCAACCTGACGCCGCGCACCCGGCCCTTCCTCTTCGAGGAGACCGAGCTCGACGCGACGATCTACGCCGGCGAGTCCGGCTGGCCAGGCACGCAGGCCCACTTCCTGCTCACCGAAGCCCTGATCGCGGTGGGCAGCCCGGGACTGCGCGCCGAGGCGCTGGCACGGCGAGAGCCGACGCGCACCGGCGACGACCGGCTGACGCCCGCCGACCTTGCGCGGCTGCCGCGCCTGCACATCAGCACGCGCCCGCGCCTGTGGCGGCAGTGGTTCGAGCACGCCGGACTAGAGGTGCGCGACGCGCTGGCCGGCTCGCGCATGGAGCTGTTTTCGCTGATCGGCGAGGCGGCGGTGCAGGGCCTGGGCGTGGCGCTGATGCCGCGCTTTCTGATCGAGGCCGAGCTGGCCTGCGGCGCGCTGGTGCCGCTGCTCGAGCAGGAGCTGCCCAGCGACCGCGCCTACTGGCTGATCGTGCCGCAGCGCAAGGCCGAGGATCCGCTGGTGGCGGGCTTTCGCCGCTGGCTGATGGCGCAGCCCGGGGTCGGCGAGGCCCTCAGGGCACCGCCGCCGGCAGCGTCAGCGTGAAGCTGGCGCCCGGGCCCTCGCTGCCTGGGCGTTGGCTGGCCTGCAGCTCGCCGCCGTAGCGTTCCAGCAGGCCGCGGCTGATCCACAGGCCCAGGCCGTTGCCCTCGCGCTTGGTGGTGAAGAAGGGCTCGAACAGGCGCTCGCGCGTGGCCTCGTCCAGGCCGGGGCCGCTGTCACTCACCGACAGGGCCACGCCCCCATCCGGCGTGTCGCGGCTGTCGATGTCGATGTGCCCGCCGCCGGGCATGGCCTGGGCGGCGTTGACGAGCAGGTTGATCAGCACCTGCTGCAGCTCCTGGCGGTTGATGGCCACCAGGCGGGTGGCCGAATCCCGCCGCTCGACCTGGATGCCCTGCTGCACCAGCAGGTGGTTGACCAGCACCAGGCTGGCGCCGATGGCCTCGCGCACCGCCAGCGGCTCGACGTAGCCGGCGAACTCGGTGGGCCGCGCGAACTGCAGCAGCTGGGTGACGATCAGGCGCATGCGCTCGATCTGCTCGTCGATCAGCTTGATCTCCGCGGCGGCCGGGTGGGCCGCCTCGCCCAGCAGCAGCCGCAGCAGGTCGAGGTTGCCCTGGATCACCGCGATCGGGTTGTTGACCTCGTGGGCGATGCTGGCGGTGAGCTGGCCGATGGCCGCCAGCTTCTCGCTGCGCAGCAGCTGCTGCTGGGCCGAGCGCAGGCGTTCGGTGCTGGCCTCCAGCTCGCGGGTGCGCTCGGCGACCTTGCGGTCGAGCTCCTCGCCCCAGCGCTGCAGCGCGCGGGTCTTGTCGTCGATCACCTCCAGCAGGTGGTCCAGCGTGCCGGCCAGCCGGGCGATCTCGGGCGGCGTGTGGCGGTTGGCGATCGGCCCGGCGCGGGCGGTCAGGTCGCCCTGCTCGACGCGCTGCATCGCGGCGGTCATGCGCTCGAGCGGCCGGTAGATCTGCCCGGCGGCGCGCAGGGACCACCAGGCCGCCAGGACCATCACCGTGAAGAACGCCGCCCCGATGCCGGCCAGTACCGCGTAGATCACCCAGACGAAGGGCCGCTCCAGGTAGCCGACGTAGAGCATGCCCACGCGTCGGCCCTGCGCGTCGGCCAGGGGCAGGTAGGCCGAGACGTACCAGTCCTTGACCACGAAGGCACGGTCCAGCCAGGTTTCGCCGCGGTCGAGCACCGCCTCGCGCACCGCCTGGGACACCCGCGTGCCCACCGCGCGCTGCTCGCCCTCGTCCTCGTGGCCCGGCTCGGCGAACAGACGCACATTGGTGGTGATGCGCACGTCGTCGAGAAAGAGCGTGGCCGTGCCCTGGCTGCCGAAGGGCAGCGAGCCCCGGGGGTAGACGATCTCGTTGATGTGGTCGATGAAGTCGAGGTTGCGGTTGAGCATCACCCCGCCCTGCAGCCAGCCGATGCGGCGGCCCAGGTCGTCGCGCACCTCGGCCAGGCTGGTCAGCAGCAGGGCGCGATCCTCCACCTCGCGAGACGTGGGCAGCGCGTTGCGCGTGGGCCGCAGGTGGATGCGCGCGCGCTCGGCCAGCTCGGGGCCGAGCTGGCGCAGGGCGTCCTGCCCGGCCAGGGCCACCGCGGCCAGCGGCC
>DAOLLE010000221.1:0-5872 GCA_035331205.1 Burkholderiaceae bacterium | reverse complement strand
CCGGCCGTCCTCGCCGAGCTGGCCGAGCACCGCCAGCATTGGCGCGTCGGCCAGCAGGCCGAGGTGGTCAACCTGACGCTGCTGCCGGTGTCGCCCGAGGACATCGCCTACATCGACCACATCATCGGCACCGGCCGGGTGGTGATCCTCTCGCGCGGATATGGCAACTGCCGCATCACCAACGCCGCGGTGGACCACACCTGGCGCGTCGTCTACTACAACTCGCAGGACGTGGTGATCCTCAACTCGGTCGAGGTCGTCGACCTGCCCGAGGTGGCCTGCGCGGCGACGGAAGACCTGGCCGACTCGGCCGAGCGCCTCGTCGAGGTGCTGCAATGGGTGGAACAGGGATGAGCGGCTTCGAAGGCAGCTACCTGGGCGACGCGTCGAAGCTGGCGCCCGAGACGAAGCTGGAGTGCAAGATCTGCTGGTTCGTCTACGACCCGGCCGAGGGCGACCCGGTCTGGCAGATCGACCCCGGCACGCCCTTCGCCGCGCTGCCGGCGCACTGGCGCTGCCCGCGCTGCGACGGCGCCGCCGATCAGTTCATGATCGTGGCCGATTGAGGCAGCGACGGTGATGGCCATGCTGAACGACCGCATCGACCTGCTGGAGCGCAGCTTCCGCCACATCGCCAGCACCCGGATGGCCGGGGTGCCGGTCCTGCACGCGGCGCTGCAGGTGCGCGCGGTGGGCTTTGCGGCGCTGCCCGATGAGCCGGGCTGGCTCTGCGGCGTGCTCGTGACGCCCTGGTTCATGAACCTGCTGCGCCTGCCGCTGGAGCCGCTGGTCGACCCGACAGCGGCCGCCGCTGCCGGCTGCCTGGACGTGGGCCGGGACGCACCGCGCGTGGTCTTCCCAAGCGGGGGTGGCCAGCCGCTGCACTTCGTCGGCGCGCAGGAGGACCGGCTGGGCCACTACGAGCAGTGCTCGCTGTACTCGCCGATGTTCCACTTCGCCGACCAGGCCGCCGCCGTGGCCACCGCGGCCGAGGTGATGAAGCTGCTGCGCAACCCGCCGCGGGCCGACGATCCAGCCCGGGCGCCGACATCACCCCCCTCCGCACCCCCGCCCGCAACCCGTCCACCCGACGCCGAAGAGCCCCGCCCGGCACGGCGTGGCTTTCTCTTCGGCCGCGGTGCACCCGCCCCTTCCCCGCGCTGATCCAATGCGGCCGTCCCCGGCATGCTGCCGATCCACAATCACCCCATGACCACCCCTGCGACCCCGCCGAAGCACACAGCGCCCGCCGACCTGGCCGGCGCGGTGCGCCTGCGCGCGGGCGGCGCGCTGCCCACCATCGCCAGCAGCCGGCCGGAACTGGCTCCACGCCTCGCCCCGGGCAAGTCGGCCGACGCGCTGCCGGACCTGCTCGCCGCGCTGCACAGCCTGTGCTCGCAGGCGCACCG
Organism: Burkholderiaceae bacterium; assembly: GCA_035331205.1. Lineage (GTDB taxonomy): Bacteria > Pseudomonadota > Gammaproteobacteria > Burkholderiales > Burkholderiaceae_C > Sphaerotilus. Next base: position 4,463 of record DAOLLE010000221.1, on the reverse strand, counting down.
CCTGACCGCCCGGCGTGCCGTGGCGGCAGCGCGCGACCGGCTTGATGGCCTGGACCGCGCCGCCGAGGCCGAGTCCCTGCGGCTGGCCACCGCCCGCGACCAGCTGCTGCGCATCGTGCACGACTGGCCCCGCCACCTGCCCGGTGCCACCCCGGCGGGGCTGAGTGAGACCGCCCGCGATGCTGCAGCCGCCCTGCTGCTGCGCGCCTGCCCGCTGTGGCGACAGGACTGGCCGGCCGCCGACCGACTGTCCGCGCTGCCGGACTGGCTGGCGCACCACCTACTCGGCCAACCGGTGGCCGAGAGCCTGGCCCTGCTGGGCTCACCGGCCTCGACCGTGGCCGAGTGGGCACGGACCCGCGCCCTGGCGGCCAAGCCGCCGCTGCTGGCCCGCCTGCTCGCCAGCCAGCTCGAGGGCCCGGCCGCCGCGCCGGATCTGCCCGCGCTATCCACCGCGACCGGCCTGCTGGACGGTGACGATGCCGCCATCGCCGCACGTCTGGGCCGCATCGGCCGTGCACTCGCGACCGAGCCCGGCTTCTGGGTCGCACCGCAGATCGACGGCGACATCCCCGACACCGGCCCCTGGAGCCGCCGCAATGGCCCGGCCGCCCCCGCGCTCACCGCCTGGGACCGGCTGGTGGCCCGCGTCGTCGACCTGCTGCAGCTCGCATCGCCCGAAGGTGAGCGCTGGCTCACCACTGGCTCACTGACCCTGAGCCCGGGCGAAGGCATCGCCTGGACCGAGATGGCGCGCGGCCTGCTGATCCACTGGGTGCGGCTCGATGCCAGCGGCCAGACCGTCACGGCCTGCCGCGTGCTGGCACCCACCGAATGGAACTTCCACCCCCGCGGCGTGCTGGCGCAGGCGCTGGCCGGGCTGTCAGAGCGACCCGCCGACGAGCGCCCCGTCGCCGCCCAGCGGCTGGCGGTGGCCTTCGACCCCTGCGTGGCCTTTTCCATTGCGGATGCGCCCGCCGAAGGAGCCCCCGATGCATGAACTGAGTCTGGCCGGCGGCATCGTGCGCGTGGTCGAGGACGCCGCCGCGCGCGAGCACTTCCAGCGCGTCTCGCAGCTGCGCGTGGAGGCCGGCGCGCTCTCGGGCGTCGATGTGCACGCGCTGCGCTTCGCGCTCGAAGCCTGCGCCCACGGCACGGTGCTGCAGGGCGCGGAGATCCTGATCGACGAGCCGCCGGGCACCGCCTGGTGCCTGCGCTGCAGCGCGACGGTCGAGATCCAGACCCGCGCCGACCCCTGCCCGCTCTGCGGCGGCCACCAGATCCAGCCCACCGGCGGCACCGAGCTGCGCGTGGTCGACCTGATCGTGCACGACGACGACAACGAGAACGACGCGGCCGCCTCCACAGCCTCCGCCACCGCGTCCCGCCAACCCACCTGATTTCTGCCCAAGGAGTTCCCCATGTGTGTCGTTTGCGGATGTGCCACCGGCACCCCGGGCGCCCAGCCCGCCACCGCCCACTCGCATGAGCATCAGCACCGTCATGCGGACGGCGTGCTGCACAGCCACGCCCACCACCACCCGGAGCACGACGCCCGGCATGACCACGGCCATGACGCCGAGCACCCACACGACCACCCGCACGACCATTCGCATGACCACCTTGAGGTGATCCGCCCCGACGGCGCGCCGCAGGTGGACGCCGCCACCGGCGACCTGCACTACGGCGCCGGCAGCGCGCGCGTCTCGGTGCCCGGCATGAGCCAGGCCCGCGCGATCAAGATCGAGATGGACGTGCTCGGCGCCAACAACCGCATCGCCGAGCAGAACCGCGCCCACTTCGCCGCGCACGAGGTGGTGGCCTACAACCTGGTCTCCAGCCCGGGCTCGGGCAAGACCACGCTGCTGTGCGCCACCATCGAGGCACTCAAGGCCCGCGCGCCGCAGCTGCCGGTGGCCGTCATCGAGGGCGACCAGCAGACCTCCAATGACGCCGACCGCATCCGCGCCACCGGCGCCCCGGCCATCCAGGTCAACACCGGCAAGGGCTGCCACCTGGACGCGCCGATGGTGGCCGACGCCTTCGGCCGCCTGTCGCTGCACGGTCATGTGCACGCCGCCGAACAGGCCCACGGTCACGCGCATGCGCACACCCACGCCGATGGTTCGGTCCACGTGCACGAGCATGCGCACGGTGAGGAGCACAGCCACAGCCACGCCAAGGACCAGGGCCCCGGCGCGCTGCTCTTCATCGAGAACGTCGGCAACCTGGTCTGCCCCGCGATGTGGGACCTGGGCGAGCGCGCCAAGGTGGCCATCCTCTCGGTGACCGAGGGCGAGGACAAGCCGATCAAGTACCCCGACATGTTCGCCGCCGCGAAGCTGATGCTGCTCAACAAGGTGGACCTGCTTCCGCACCTGGACTTCGACGTGGCCAAGTGCATCGACTACGCCCGGCGCGTGAACCCGGGCATCGAGGTGCTGCTGGTCTCGGCCAGGAGCGGTCAGGGCGTGGACGCCTGGCTGGACTGGCTGCTTCAGGGTGACCAGCCCGCTGAGTCACCCGAAGCCGCCGAGCTGGCCCGGCTGCGCGCGCGCGTCGCCGAGCTGGAAGCGCAGCTCGCAGCCAAGGGCTGAGTCTCACCGAGCCCAGCGACGATGAACGCCCTGCTGCAGCCCGAGCCCACCGACGCCGACCTGGCGCCGGGGGCCGAGGCGCGCCTGCACCAGCGTTTGCACCAACGTTTGCACCTGCACCTGCGCGGCACGGTGCAGGGGGTGGGCTTCCGACCCTGGTGCGCGCAGCAGGCGCTGGCGCTGGGCCTGAGCGGCTGGGTGCGCAACGACGCCGCCGGGCTGCAGTGCGAGCTGCAGGGCCCCGCGGACGCGCTGCGGGCCTTCACGCAGCGGCTGCGTCAGTCGCCGCCACCGCTGGCGCGCATCGACACGCTGCAGCAGACGCCTCAGACTTTGCGCACCGACGAAGCGGGCTTCCGCATCCTCGCCAGCGACGCTGGCGCCGCCCTGGCCACCGGCCTGCCGGCCGACGCCGCGCCCTGCGCCGACTGCCTGGACGAGCTCTTCGACCCCGCCGACCGCCGCCACCGCTACGCCTTCATCAACTGCACGCACTGCGGCCCGCGCTTCACGATCACCCAACGACTGCCCTACGACCGGCCCCACACCAGCCTGGCCAGCTTCCCGCTCTGCCCCGCCTGCGAGCGCGAGTACCGCGACCCGATGAACCGGCGCTTTCACGCCCAGCCGGTGGCCTGCCCGGCCTGCGGCCCGCAACTGGCGCTGTGGCAGCCGGACGGCACACCGATCGCCGGCGTCGACCCGCTGGCCGAGGCCGCGCGGCGGCTGGCGGCCGGGCAGATCCTGGCGGTCAAGGGCGTGGGCGGCTACCACCTGGTCTGCGACGCCACGCAGAACGCGCCGCTGCAGCGCCTGCGCGCGGCCAAGCAGCGCGCCAGCAAGCCCTTCGCACTGCTCGTGCCCAACGTCGCCAGCGCGCGGCAGTGGGTGGCGCTGGGCACGGAGGTGGACGACGATGCCGCCCGGCTGCTCGCCAGCCCGGCCGCGCCCATCCTGCTGCTGCCCACCCGGCCCGGCGTGGCCGAGCGCCACCCGCTGATCGCCCCCGGCCTCAGCGACTGGGGCCTGATGCTGCCGGCCGCACCGTTGCACGCGCTGCTGATCCACGAGCTGCTCGGCCGCCCAGCCGGCAACGCCTGGCGCGAGACCGCCCAGCCGACGCTGCTGGTGGTGACCAGCGCCAACCCCGGCGGCGAGCCGCTGGTGGTGGACGAGGCCGAGGCGGTCGCGCGCTTGGGTGGCCTGTGCGACGCCCTGCTGGTGCACAACCGCCCCATCCTCGGCCGGGTGGACGACAGCGTGCGTCGGCCGATGCGCACTGCAGAAGGCTCCTTCTTCGCCCCCTTCGTGCGCCGCGCCCGCGGGTACGTGCCCGACCCGATCGAGCTGCCCGGCGTGCCCGCCGACGCCCCGCCCGTCCTGGCCACCGGCGCGTGGATGAAAGCCACCGTCTGCCTGACGCGCGGCAACCAGGCCTTTCTTTCCCCGCACATCGGCGACCTGGGCAGCGCCGCCTGCCGACACGCGCTGGTGGAGGCGGTGCAGCGGCTGCGCGACTTCCTCGGCGTGCACCCGCAGCTCATCGCGCACGACCTGCATCCCGACTTCTTCAGCACGCAGCACGCCCAGGCCCTGGCCGCCGAGTGGGGCGTGCCGACGCTCGCCGTGCAGCACCACCACGCCCACGCCGCCGTGGTGCGGGCCGAACACGGCGCCACCGCGCCGACGCTGGCGCTGCTGCTGGACGGCGTGGGGCTGGGCGACGACGGCACACCCTGGGGCGGCGAGCTGCTGCGGGTCTCGAGCGGTGGGTTTGAGCGCCTCGGCCACCTGCCGACACTCGCGCTGGCCGGCGGGGACCGCGCCGCGGCCGAGCCCTGGCGCCTCGGTGCCGCCGTGCTGCAC
>DAOLLE010000220.1:0-5906 GCA_035331205.1 Burkholderiaceae bacterium | reverse complement strand
ATCGTCCAGTTGTCGATGCCGGTGGAGACCTGCTCGGTGTAGTCGCCCTTGAGCAACTGCGGGATGCCGCAGGCGAACTCGACGATGTCGATGCCGCGGGTGACCTCGCCCTGCGCGTCGGTGAACACCTTGCCGTGCTCGGCGGTGATCATCGCGGCCAGCGCATCCCGGTGTTCGTTGAGCAGGGCCAGGAAGGCGTTGAGGATGCGCGCGCGGCGGATCGGCGGCGTGGCGGCCCAGGCCGGGAAGGCGGCCTGCGCGCTGGCCACCGCGGCGTTCACATCCGCGGCCTCGGCCAGCAGCACGCGCCGCGGCGCCTCGCCGGTGGCCGGGTTGAACACCGGCTGGCTGCGGGTGCTGACGCCGGCGCTGCGCTCGCCCTGGATGTAGTGGGTGATGTCGGCGGACGAGGTGAAAGGCTGGGGGGCGGACATGGGGCGTCTCCTGTCGTTTCGGGGAGCTGGACTGCGCCGCAGTCTAAGCAGCGTGCCCCGTTCCCACCAGATCCAATCGGCTGAATGACTGTTCACAACTCTGAACAATCGGATCGACCCCAGGAGCGTTCCGCGTCGCCTTGATGCCCCTCAACACAGTCGGATCTCACGAAGTAGAAGCTGAGGGATCGTGATCCATCCATCCAAGGAGACAGAGATGCCGGCACCGTTCGTCTACCTCTTCACCCGCACGCGCACCGACGGCGCTTCTGCCATGAAGAACCTGCTCGGCGGCAAGGGCGCCAACCTCGCCGAGATGTGCCGCCTGGGCATCCCGGTGCCGCCCGGCTTCACGATCAGCACCGAGGCCTGCACGGCGTACACCCAGCAGGGCCGCGCCGCCGTGCTGGCGATGATCGACGCCGAGGTGCGCGAGGGCGTGGCCGCCGTCGAGGCCGAGATGGGCAAGCGCTTCGGCAATGCGGCCGACCCGCTGCTGCTGTCGGTGCGCTCGGGCGCGCGTGCGTCGATGCCGGGGATGATGGACACCATCCTCAACCTGGGCCTGAACGACGAGGCCGTCGCCGGCCTGGCCGCCAAGAGCGGCAATGAGCGCTTCGCCTGGGACAGCTACCGCCGCTTCATCCAGATGTACGGCGACGTGGTGATGGGCCTGAAGCCCAGCTCGAAGGAGGAGCACGACCCCTTCGAGGTGGTGATCGACGCGATGAAGGCGCAGAAAGGCGTGAAGCTCGACACCGAGCTGGACGCCGCCGACCTGAAGGCGCTGGTGCAGCGCTTCAAGTCGCTGATCCACGCCCGGCTGGGGCGCGACTTCCCCACCGACCCCTGGGACCAGCTCTGGGGCGCGGTGCTGGCGGTGTTCGAGAGCTGGAACAACGAGCGCGCCAAGGTCTACCGCGAGCTCAACGACATCCCCGAGTCCTGGGGCACCGCGGTGAACGTGCAGGCCATGGTCTTCGGCAACCTGGGCAACGGCAGCGCCACCGGCGTGGCCTTCACCCGCGACGCCGGCACGGGTGAGGACCTGTTCAATGGCGAGTTCCTCGTCAACGCCCAGGGCGAGGACGTGGTGGCCGGCATCCGCACGCCGCAGCAGATCACGCTGGTCGGCTCGCGCCGCTGGGCCGAGCTGGCACAGGTCAGCGAGGACGAGCGCCGCGCCACCTACCCCTCGCTGGAAGAGCTGATGCCCGCGCTCTACGCCCAGCTGCTGGAGGCCGAGACCACGCTGGAGAACCACTTCCGCGACATGCAGGACCTGGAGTTCACCATCCAGGAGGGCAAGCTCTGGATGCTGCAGACCCGCAACGGCAAGCGCACCGGTGCGGCGATGGTGCGTATCGCGATGGACATGCTGGCCCAGGGCATGATCGACGAGAAGACCGCGCTGCTGCGCGTCACGCCCGACCGGCTCAACGACCTGCTGCACCCGGTGTTCGACGCCCAGGCGCTGAAGGGCGCGACGCCGATCGCCCGCGGCCTGCCCGCCTCACCCGGCGCAGCGACGGGGCAGATCGTCTTCCACGCCGACGAGGCCGAGGCTTGGCACAAAGACGGCAAGAAGGTCATCCTGGTGCGCCAGGAAACCTCGCCCGAGGACTTGCGCGGCATGAGCGTCGCTCAGGGCATCCTCACCGCCCGTGGCGGCATGACCAGCCACGCCGCGGTGGTGGCGCGCGGCATGGGCAAGTGCTGCGTCAGCGGCGCCGGCGCGGTGCACGTCGATCTGAAGGCGCGCACGATGACGGTGGGCGGCGTCACCTGGCACCAGGGCGATTGGCTGTCGCTGAACGGCTCCACCGGCGAGGTCTTCGACGGCCGCATCCCGACGCAGGACGCCGAGCTCAGCGGCGACTTCGGCAAGCTGATGGCGCTGGCCGATGCGCACAAGCGCCTGGAGGTGCGCGCCAACGCCGACACGCCGCAGGACGCCGCCGTGGCTCGCCGCCTGGGCGCCACAGGCATCGGCCTGTGCCGCACCGAGCACATGTTCTTCCAGGGCGAGCGCATCCACGCGGTGCGCGAGATGATCCTGGCCGACGACGAGGCCGGCCGCCGCCGCGCGCTGGCCAAGCTGCTGCCGATGCAGCGCGAGGACTTCGAGGGCCTGTTCCGCGCCATGGGCGGCCTGCCGGTCACCATCCGCCTGCTCGACCCGCCGCTGCACGAGTTCGTCCCGCACGACGACGCCGGCCAGCAGACCATGGCCCAGCAGATGCGCGTGCCGGTGGCGAAGATCAAGCGCCGGGTCGAGGAACTGCACGAGTTCAACCCCATGCTCGGCCACCGCGGCTGCCGACTGGGCATCACCTACCCCGAGATCACCGAGATGCAGGCCCGCGCCGTCTTCGAGGCCGCGCTGAACGTGCAGGCCGAGGGCGGTGAGCCCTTCCCCGAGGTGATGATTCCGCTGGTCGGCAGCGTGCGCGAGTTCAACCCGCAGGCCGCGATCGTGCGCCAGACCGCCGAGGCCGTCTTCGCCGAACGCGGCGCGAAGGTGCACTACCTCGTCGGCACGATGATCGAAACCCCCCGCGCCGCGCTGGTGGCCGACAGCATCGGCCGCGCCGCCGAGTTCTTCTCCTTCGGCACCAACGACCTGACGCAGATGACCATGGGCTTCTCCCGCGACGACGCCGGCAGCTTCCTGCCGGAATACGTCAAGAAGGGCATCTACGAGCAGGACCCCTTCCGCTCCATCGACCAGAAGGGCGTCGGCCAGCTGGTGGAAATGGCCGCCCAGAAGGGCCGCTCCGTCCGCCCGGACATCGAACTCGGCGTCTGCGGCGAACACGGCGGCGACCCGGCCTCGATCGGCTTCTTCCACCAAGCCGGGCTGGACTACGTCAGCTGCTCGCCGTTCCGCGTGCCGATCGCGAGACTGGCGGCGGCGCAGGCGGCGGTGGGGTGAGGGGATCTCTCTCTTCTAGGTGCCTGGTGGTTGATATGCCAGATAAAGACTTGAGCAATCCGACGAGAGGTCGATTTGTGGATGGCAATCCATGAACAGGCTATTTCTGCTTACAGAAGCTGGTCGACGAAAATGGCGCCTGCGCATGTTGCATGAAACTCTAGTCGCCATTGCCGCGATCGAAATACTAGGCATCGGAATTCTGTTCGGCATCTTTCAACTTGAGTGCTGGCACTATATCGTTATGACGACGATGGCAGTGATATTTTTAGGGATCGTTGCCATTCTATTTTCGATTGATCCAAGTGCCCATTTGAGAGATTGGGGGCTAATGATTACCGAGCGCAATGTATATTTGACGGATCGTTCCGATGCACCGCAAATTCCACTCGGTGATTTACTCCGCATTCAACAGAAGCGGCATGGGGTATTGCTTATTAGTCGCAATGATAGGATCTTTGTCCCGGATGGTGTCGAAGATTTCCTGTTGCTCATTGAATCTTTGCGCAGGTCCATTGGACAGTGATGCGCGCTTGCTATCCGTGATATTGCCGTGTAAGACTTGACATGAGTTTAAGGCTGGTGCAATGGCTGGAACTTTTGTTGGACATGAATCTGGGCGAGTTGTTACTTATGACTCGGATTTGATTCCCGTCGTTGTCGTATTGGCTTGGGAATCTATTGGAGTGGATTCGGCTCGTGAACTAGATGCGCTCTTGCAAGAGGCCCCAGTCCGAGTACTGCTACTGGATGGAAATTCGGAGTCTGCAATATTCAGTCTAAAAAATGCGGCTGTTATGTGTGCGGTCTTATTCCCGCCGCATGACACGTTGGCATACAAGGTCAGCTTTGAAGCTGTAGTTCGAGAGTGTGCAACAAGAATACTTCAGTCAGATATATTTCGAATTTTCGTCGGGTCACCCATTTTGGCAAATGAACATGCCAATCATGAGGAGTCGGATGCATTTATTGCCTTGAAGGATATGGTTCACATTCCCAATTCCGGAGAGACGGTGGGGACTCATGAACTGGCTGATATGATATTGGTACATCTGCGTGTTTTGCCAAGCTTAGTAAACCAAGACGCCGAGAGAACTGCACAAGCAGTTGTATCAAGACTGTTGATGTACGTAAACAATGTCATTTTGCTCGCGTCTGTTGCTTCTTTTCCTCTGTTGGAATTTTCAAGAAACTGGTGGCCAAATATCGCAATAAGTGAATGGATTCAGTTTTCTATCGGGCTGTTCTGGCCATATGCTGTCTTGGGAACCCGACCGTTTTTTGGAAATCTATTCGTTGGCCACATTTCATGGATATTGGTAGTACTCTCACCAATATTTTTTCTCTCCAAGGAAATACATATTCACTGGTGGTATGTCGCAACCGGGTTTATATTTGGTACGGTGTTACGAGAGGCTCGGCATATTAATTTCAACGAACTCCGGCGAATTCAAGATCTAAGCTCATCCAGTCCGATGTCGCCCAATATTCGATTGGCGCCCGCTGGTTTTCACAATATTTGCAGTCAAATCAATGGCCCCATCTTTCCTCCTGACGCCAACGTCTTTCTCAGTTATAGTCGAGCGTCAATTTGGGGACAAGCAAAGGCTCATGAAATCTATGAGGCATTGCGAAAACGCAACACCAAAGTATTCTTGGATAAACCAAATCTCATTGCTGGAGCGAGTTGGAGGCATGGGTTGAGGGATGTCCTTGCTGAAACAACGCTATTTGTGCAAATTCAGGACAAGGAAACAATTGTCCGTCCTTGGCCTCAGGCTGAATTTGTATTTGCCTGTACTCAACAGGCGAAGTATGGGGTACCGACAATATTATTAGTCTACAATTCAGACATTGATCCGGATCAACTGCCAATCCAAGCCTCGAATCTGATCGCGCAATCAATTGAGTTGCGCGGTGCAGGAGATCCATGGTTATTTCGTATTTGTCCTTATGAATCAGATTTTGCAGAAATGCTCGCCAACAGCCTTGTGCAGTTTCCAGGCTCCGGGGCATGTTCTCTTCCATTAAAGGGAGCCGCAGTATTGCAGCTCGCCTTTCTGCCAGTACAAGTACTCCTTCGCGTCGCGGCGGGCCTTTCAGTGCCAGGCGCATTTCTCTTGCCAGTCACCATTGGGGTTTTATATTTTGCGGACGTGAATGTGGGCGAGTGGTTGCGAAGCAGTGGATTTTCTTGGGAGGTGAGCGGGATTATCTGTTATTGGCTAGGTAACTGTTGGCAGTTCGGGTTGGTATTGCTTCGAAAGCGAGGAAACACTCGGGCGGACGCTGGTTATTTGGCTGCAGGTATTGGCGCCATCTCTCTGATGATATGTCTTGCTGCACTCCAACCATTTCAAGGTTATCTGATTGAAAGTGTATGGTGCGCAGCGTTCGTGAACTTGGGCATTGTCACCGGAGTCGCATTTTCGAAATATTTGCGAATCGGCAGTGAGTATTCTTATTAATCCGGCAACTAAAAACCTGATTAGTCACGAAGCTCAGCAGGCTCATGTGGTGAGCCAGTGAAGCTGTAG
>DAOLLE010000219.1:0-5920 GCA_035331205.1 Burkholderiaceae bacterium | reverse complement strand
GCAGCAGTCGATGATCGTGGTGCCGGCCAACCTGCCGGGCATCACCATCGTGCGCCACTTGCCGGTGTTCGGCTACGACGACGCGCCGCACGGTCACGCCGAGGTGCTGTTCGAGAACGTGCGCGTGCCGGTGGAGAATATCCTGCTGGGCGAGGGCCGCGGCTTCGAGATCGCGCAGGGCCGCCTCGGCCCGGGCCGCATCCACCACTGCATGCGCAGCATCGGCGCGGCCGAGCGTGCGTTGGAGATGATGTGCCAGCGCCTGCTCGCGCGCGTGGCCTTCGGCAAGCCGATCGCCGCCCAATCGGTCTGGCACGAACGCATCGCCGAAGCGCGCCTGATGATCGACCAGGCCCGTCTGCTGACGCTCAAGGCGGCTTACATGATGGACACGGTGGGCAACAAGCACGCCAAGGCCGAGATCGCGATGATCAAGGTCGTCGCGCCGAACGTGGCCTGCAAGGTGATCGACTGGGCCATCCAGGCGCATGGCGGCGGCGGCATGAGCGACGACTTCCCGCTCGCCTTCATGTACGCGCACCAGCGCACCCTGCGCTTCGCCGACGGGCCGGATGAGGTGCACCGCGCATCGATCGCGAAGCTGGAGCTGGGCAAACACGGCAGCCTGCCCAAGGGCGGCGTGCCGACGATGCCGGTGGCACGCGGCAGCTGATCGCCCCCAAGCCGAGCGCGGCTTTGTGCCGCCTCGGCCGCCTGAACACCGCCTCGGGCGCCTGCGCAGTGTGCGCCGGTGCCCCTTTTGTTCTGGGCGGTTTTGAAGGGGATCGGATCCGCGTCGCGCAGGCGTCAGCCTCCCCGGGTAGTCCCGGACGCCGGATGCGAGGGTCTACGGGATGATCGTTTGCATGCCCTTTCGCATGCCCTTTCGCATGCCCATTCGCATGCCTTCGACCCGCCTGCCGACGTGACCGAGCCCTCGCCCGCGCCCTCGACTGCGCCCCTGCATTTCCGCCACTGGCCCACCGGCCAACCCCGGCACCTGACGCTGCCGCGCACGCACCTCTTCCACAACGTGGAAGTGTCTGCGGCGCGCTTCCCCGACAAGCCCTGCCTGATCTTCTACGACAGCGTCCTGACCTACGCCGACCTGCTGGCGCAGACCGAGCGGCTGGCCGGCTGGCTGCAGCGCGAGGGCGGTGTGCGCCCCGGCGACCGGGTGCTGCTGGACGCGCAGAACTCGCCGCAGTGGGTGCTGGCCTACTACGCCATCCTGCGCGCCGACGCGGTGGTGGTGCCCGTCAACCCGATGAACCGCTGCGACGAGCTGCGCCACTACGTGGCCGACGCCGGCGCGCGCCTCGCCTTCGTCGCGCAGGACCTGCTGGCCGAGGTGCTGCCGCTGCTGGACGAGGCGGCGGCCAACGGTGAAGGCAGTCAAGGAGGTGAAGGCCTGCAGCGCGTCGTCGCCATCACCTACAGCGACCACCTCACCGCCGCCACCGACCTGGCCGTGCCGCCCTTCGTCGCCGCGCCACGGCAGCTGCCTCAGGGAAGGTCGCGGCCGGACGTGACCGCCTGGGCCGACGCAATGGCCGCGGGCCAGCAGCCTGGCCCCTACCGCGCCGGGCCGGACGACCTGGCGGTGATGCCCTACACCTCCGGCACCACCGGCCAGCCCAAGGGCTGCATGCACACCCACCGCTCGGTGATGAGCACCGCGGTGGGCGGTGTGCACTGGTTCGGCCGTACGCAGGACTGGGTGGCGCTGTCGGTGCTGCCCTTCTTCCACGTCACCGGTATGTCGGGTGCGATGAACGGGCCGATCTACGCCGGCGGCACCGTGGTCCTGCTGCCGCGCTGGGACCGCGACGCCGCGGCGCAGTGCATCCAGCGCTACCGGGTCATGACCTGGCAGGCCATCTCGACGATGGTGATCGACTTCGTCAACCACCCGCGCATCGGCGACTACGACCTGTCCAGCCTGGTGGGCATCCGCGGCGGCGGCGCGGCGATGCCGGCGGCCATCTGCGCCAAGCTGAAGGCGCTGACCGGCCTGGACTTCGTCGAGGGCTACGGCATGAGCGAGACGATGGCCGCCACCCACATCAACCCGCCGCAGCGGCCCAAGCCGCAGTGCCTGGGCGTGCCGGTCTACGACGTGGACGCCCGCATCATCGACCCGGTCACCCTCACCGAGGTGGCACCCGGCGAGCCCGGCGAAATCGTCGTGCACGCCCCGCAGGTGATGACGGGCTACTGGCGCCAGCCGCAGGCCACGGCCGACGCGTTCATCGAGATCGACGGCCGGCGCTTCCTGCGCACCGGCGACCTGGCCCGCGTCGATGAGGACGGCTACTTCTTCATGACCGACCGCCTCAAGCGCATGATCAACGCCAGCGGCTTCAAGGTCTGGCCGGCGGAGGTGGAGGCGCTGCTGTACCACCACCCGGCCGTCCAGGAGGCCTGCGTGATCGGCGCGCGCGATGCGCGCCGCGGCGAGACGGTCAAGGCGATCGTGGTGCTGAAAGCCGGCGTCGACGCGCCCGACGCCGAGGCGCTGATGCACTGGTGCCACGACCACATGGCCGCCTACAAGGTGCCGCGCATCGTCGACTTCGTGACCGCGCTGCCCAAGTCCGGCAGCGGCAAGGTGATGTGGCGCGAGCTGCAGGAGCAGCAGGCCCGGCGCGACGCCGAAGCGGCCGGCGCCTGAACCGATTTCAAGGACACCCTCTCATGACCGAACCCCGCAGCGACACCCGCAGCTACACCCTCGCCGAACTGCCCGCCCTCGTCGGCCAGGTGCTCGGCGCCAGCCCCTGGATCGAGATCGACCAGGCCCGCATCGACGCTTTCGCCCACGCCACCGGTGACCTGCAGTGGATCCACCTCGACCCGGTGCGCGCCGCGGCCGGGCCCTTCGGCACGACGATCGCGCACGGCTTCCTGACGCTGTCGCTGCTGCCCTGGATGGGCGAGGCCGCCTTTGCGATCAGCGACCAGCGCATGGGCGTCAACTACGGCCTGAACAAGGTGCGCTTCCCGGCCCCGGTGCCGGTGGGCAGCCGGCTGCAGGGCGAGTTCCGCCTCACCGCCTGCGAGCCGGTGGATCACGGCGGCCTGCAGCTCACCGCGGAGGTGACGATCCGCCGCGAGGGCTCGGCCAAACCGGTCTGCGTGGCCGAGTCGGTGTCCCGGCGCTACCCCTGATCGCGCCCTGGATAGCAATGAAGAGACCCGCGATGAAGCCGATCACCCGCCGAACCGCCCTGACCGTCTTGGCAGCCACCGCCACGGCGACCGCCGGCCTGGCGCCGCTGGCGTCCGCCCAGGCGCAGACCTACCCGAGCAAGCCCATCACGCTGATCGTGCCCTGGCCGGCCGGCGGCTCCACCGACCGCCACCTGCGCGGCCTGGCCGAGATCGCCAGCCGCCACCTCGGCCAGCCCATCGTCATCGAGAACAAGCCCGGCGGCGGCGGCACGCTGGGCCCGGGCACGATGGCGCTGAACGCCCGGCCCGACGGCTACACCATCGCCCAGTACCCGCTGGGCATGCTGCGCATCCCGCACATGCAGAAGACGGTCTGGCACCCGATCAACGACTTCAGCTTCATCATCGGCGTCACCGGCTACACCTTCGGCTTCGTGGTGCGTGCCGACTCGCCCTACAAGACCTTCAACGACTACATCGCCGCCGCGCGCAAGCAGCCCGGCAAGATCGACTACGGCTCCACCGGCCAGGGCACCAGCCCGCACCTGCTGATGGAGGAGCTGGCCGACGCCGCCAAGGTCGAGCTCAACCACGTGCCCTACAAGGGCAACGCCGACCTGATGCAGGCGGTGCTGGGCGGCCACGTGATGGCCGGCAGCGACGCCAGCGGCTGGGACAAGCTGGTCGACGCCGGCCAGATGCGCCTGCTGGCCACCTTCGGCGAGCAGCGCATCCAGCGCTGGCCGAACGTGCCCACCGCCAAGGACCTGGGCTACAACGTGGTCGCCACCTCGCCCTACGGCCTGGCCGGCCCGAAGGGCATGGACCCGGCGGTGATCCGCACGCTGCACGACGCCTTCAAGAAGGCCATGGAGGACCCCAAGCACCTGGAGCTGCTCGCCCAGCTCAACCAGGCGCCCTGGTACAAGGCCCCGGAGGACTACCGCGCCTGGGCGCAGGCCACCTTCGCCAAGGACAAGGCGCTGATCGAGCGCCTGGGGCTGGCGGGCAAATGAGTGCGGACGACTTCCGCCCCATTGGCGAGCTGATTGCCGAACACGCCCGGGCGCGGCCCGGCCAGCCGGCGCTGGTGATGGGCGACGAGCGCCTGAGCTGGGCGGCGCTGGACGCGCTGATGGACCGCGTCGCCGCCTCCCTGCAGCGCGACGGCCTGCGCCCCGGCGACGCCCTCGTGCTGGGCGGTGGCATGTCGCCGCGGCTGATGGCGGTCTTCCTCGGCGCGCTGCGCGCGGGCGTGGTGGTGGCGCCGCTGGCCTGCTCGGTGACGCCGGCGGTCTTTGCCGCGATGCGCCAGGACGCCGACCCCAAGCGCCTGGTCGTCGACGCCCAGGCCGCGCCGCTGCTGGCGGTGGAGGACCACGCCGCCTGCATCGCGCTGGACGCCGAGGCGCCCGGCACGCCCTTCGAGCGCTGGCTGCTGCCCGAGGGCAGCCGGCCGGCGCCGGTGGCGATCCGCCCCGAGGACGCCTTCAACATCATCTACAGCTCCGGCACCACCGGCACGCCCAAGGGCATCGTGCAGCCGCACGGCATGCGCTGGCTGCATATCCAGCGCGGCGCCAAGTACGGCTACGGGCCGGACACGGTGACGCTGCTGTCCACGCCGCTGTACTCCAACACCACGCTGGTGGTGGCCTTTCCGACGCTGGGTTTTGGCGGCACGGTGCACCTGCAGCCCAAGTTCGACGCGGGTGCCTGGCTGGCGATCGCCGAGCGCGAGCGCGTCACCCACACCATGCTGGTGCCGGTGCAGTACCGCCGGCTGCTGGCGCACCCGGACTTCGACCGCCGCGACCTCTCGACCTTCCAGATCAAGTTCTGCACCAGCGCGCCCTTCGCCGCCGAGGTCAAGGCCGAGGTGCTGCGCCGCTGGCCGGGTGGCCTGGTCGAGTTCTACGGCATGACCGAGGGCGGCGGCACCTGCATCCTGGACGCCCACCTGCACCCGGACAAGTTGCACACCGTCGGCCGCCCCGCCGACGGCCACGACCTGCGCCTGATCGACGAGGCCGGCGTGGAGCTGCCGCCCGAGCGCCGCCTGACCGAGGGCGGCGAGGTGGTGGGCCGCTCCGGCGCGATGATGGCCGGCTACCATGGTCGCCCCGAGCTCACCCGCGAGGCCGAGTGGTTCTCGCCCGAGGGCCTGCGCTTCATCCGCACCGGCGACATCGGCCGCTTCGACGCCGAGGGCTTCCTCACCCTCTTCGACCGCCGCAAGGACATGATCATCTCCGGCGGCTTCAACCTCTACCCCAGCGACCTGGAGGCCGAGCTGCGCCGCCACCCCGCGGTGGTCGAGGCCGCGGTGGTGGGCGTGCCCAGCGCCGAGTGGGGCGAGACGCCGGTGGCCTTCGTCGAACGCCGCCTCGGGGACGCCACGAGTGAGGCCGAGCTGCGCGACTGGCTCAACCAGCGCGTGGGCAAGACCCAGCGGCTGAGCGAGCTGCGCTTCGTCGACGAGCTGCCCCGCAGCGCCATCGGCAAGCTGCTCAAGCGCGAGCTGCGCGAGCGCTGGGCCGCCCAGAACCCGCCCTCATTTCCCTGAACCCACCTGACCCCGCCCACCCCGGAGAACGCCGATGCCCGCCGCCCCGCTCTCGATCCCCAGCCTGCGCGAGCAGGTCTCGCCCGCCGAGTGGCAGGCCCGCGTCGACCTCGCCGCCGCCTACCGCCTGGTGGCGCTGTTCGGCTGGGACGACCTGGTGTTCACGCACATCAGTGCCCG
>DAOLLE010000218.1:0-5927 GCA_035331205.1 Burkholderiaceae bacterium | reverse complement strand
GTCCGCCGCGCCGGCGGCCCTGGCCGCCGCCCTGACCGCTGCGCTCGCCGGCTGCGCCAGCACCGCCACGGCCCCGGCCGGTGCAGCGGCTGCCGTCGACGCCCCCGAGCTGCAGGCCCGCGTCAAGCCGATCCTCACCGCTGCCGACGGCACGCGCTACAAGGACCTGAACGGCAACGGCCGCCTCGATGCCTACGAGGACTGGCGCCGCCCGGTCGATGAGCGCGTGGGCGACCTGGTCGCCCAGATGACGCTGGAGGAGAAGGCCGGCCTGATGCTGATCGACACGCTCAACGGCGGCTGCGGCGGGGCCACCTCGGCGCGGGCGGAGGGTTTCGTGCGCCAGCAGCAGATGCACCGCTTCATCCTGCGCAACGTCGTCAATGCTGTGGGCAGCTGCGCGCCGGATGCCGGCATTCGCGCCGGCTCGCAGCTCACGCCGCAGCAGGCCGCGCAGTTCACCAACGCGGTGCAGGCGATGACCGAGGCCACGCGTCTGGGCATCCCGGCGCTGTTCAAGTCCAACGCGCGCAACCACTTCGAGCGCGATGCCCGCACCGGCATCAACAACTCGTCGGGCGTGATGACCGAGTTCCCGAAGGAGGCCGGCCTGGCCGCCGCGGCGCTGGGCGACGAGGCCCTGAAATCCGGCAAGACGACGGTGGGCGACATGGCCGCCGTCAAACTCTTCGCCCACGTGATGGGCGAGGAGTGGAAGGCCATCGGCCTGCGTGGCATGTACGGCTACATGGCCGACCTGGCCACCGAGCCGCGCTGGTACCGCGTGCACGAGACCTTCACCGAGGACGCCGACCTGGCGGCGAACATCCTGAAGACGCTGGTCGAGCGCCTGCAGGGCGGCCCGCTCACCCCCGCCTCGCCGGTGGCGCTGACGCTCAAGCACTTCCCGGGCGGCGGCCCGCAGGAGCTGGGGCTGGACCCTCACTACGCCTTCGGCAAGAACCAGGTCTACCCGGCGGGCAACTTCGGCTGGCACCTCAAGCCTTTCAAGGCCGCGATCGATGCCGGGGTGTCCTCGGTCATGCCCTACTACGGCGTGCCGATCCAGGCCACCTACGAGGGCGTGACCTACGAGCAGACCGGCATGGCCTTCTCGAAGCAGATCGTCACCGACCTGCTGCGCGGCAAGCTGGGCTTCCAGGGCTACGTCAACTCCGACACCGGCGTGATCAACGACCGCGCCTGGGGCCTGGAAGGCCGGACCGTGCCGGAGCGCGTCGCCGCGGCGATCAACGGCGGCACCGACACGCTTTCGGGCTTCAACGACGTCAAGACGATCACCGACCTGGTCCGCGCCGGGCTGGTCAGCGAGGCGCGCGTCACCGAGGCGGCCCAGCGCCTGGTCAAGCCGCTGTTCCAGATGGGCCTCTTCGAGAACCCCTACGTCGACGAGGCCGCCGCCGCGGGCATCGTCGGGCGCGAGGTCTACCGCCAGACCGGGCTGGACGTGCAGCGACGCTCGATCGTCCTGCTTCAGAACCAAGGCAGCGCCGGCGCACGCACCCTGCCACTGGCGCGCGAAGCCCGCACCTACACGATGGGGCTGGACAGTGCCGATGCGCAGCAGTACTTCGCCCGCAGCACGAACGGCGAGGTGGGTGCGGACGGCCGGCCGCTGGCACGCGACGCCGCGGGCAACCTGGTCGGCCGGCCCTCGGCCGCGGGCTTCGACCGCGCGGTGATCCGCGTCGAGGTCGGCAACGCCGGCACCGGCGGCTACCGCAGCAAGGACCCGGCCACCGGCGCCAACCCGGCGCACCGCAACCCGCTGACCGGCAAGACCTGGGGCGAGACCGACCCCTGCATCACCCACCCGGCGCGAAACCCGAACTGCGTCGACGACGGCCACCTGGGCGGCCCGACGCCGCTGGGCCTGGTCTTCGGCGGCGCCTTCCCCTGGGAGGCGAACCACCTCTCCTTCACGGCGATGGCCGCGTCCAAGTCCTGGCGCATGTCGCCTTCGCTGGCCGACATCCAGGCGGTGATGAAGGAGATCGGCCCCGAGAAGGTGGTGCTGAGCATCAACTTCCGCCAGCCCTACGTGATCGACGAGGCCAGCGGCCTGCGCCGCGCCGGGGCGATCGTCGCCGGCTTCGGCGTCAGCAACACCGCGCTGCTGGACGTGCTCACTGGCCGAGAGCGGGCCACCGGCGCCCCGGTCAAGCCGCAGGGTCGGCTGCCCTTCGCGCTGGCCAACAACCTGCAGGCCGTGATCGACAACCAGCCCGACGCCCCCGGCTACCCGGCCCAGGACACGCTGTACCCCTTCGGCTTCGGACTGAGCTACTGACCATCAGGAAAGGAAACAACCCATGCTGCCCCGACCTGCCTCCCCCCTCCGATTCGGCCGTCTGCTGCTCACCGGCGCGGCCGGCAACCTCGGCCGCGAACTGCGCCCGCGCCTGAAGGCCTACTGCGAGACCCTGCGCCTGAGCCATCGCAGCGACACCCTCGGTGCGGCCGGCGAGGGCGAGGAGATCGCCATCGCCGATCTGGCCGACCGCGCCGCCGTGATGGCCGCCCTGGAGGGTGTGGACGCCGTGGTGCACATGGGCGGCGTCTCCACCGAGCAGCCCTGGGAGGACATCCTGGCCGGCAACATCGTCGGCATGGTCAACCTCTACGAGGCGGCGCGCGCCCAGGGCGTCAAGCGCATCGTCTTCGCCAGCTCCAACCACGTCACCGGCTTCTACCGCCAGGACGAGGTGATCAGCCCGTGCGACCCGGTGCGCCCGGACGGCTTCTACGGCCTGTCCAAGTGCTTCGGCGAGAACCTGGCGCAGCTGTACTGGGACCGCCACGGCATCGAGACGGTGAGCCTGCGCATCGGCTCGGCCTACGCCGCGCCGAAGGACCGCCGCATGCTCGCCACCTGGATGAGCTTCGACGACACCGAGCGGCTCATCGTCGCCGCGCTGACCGCGCCGGTGGTGCGCCACAGCGTCATCTACGGCCTGAGCGACAACGCCACCGCCTGGTGGGACAACACGCCGGCGCGCCACATCGGCTATCGTCCGCAGGACAGCTCCGAGGCCTTCCGCGCCGAGGTCGAGGCCCGCCAGCCGACGCTGGATGCCAGTGACCCGGCGGTGCAGTTCCAGGGCGGCGCCTTCGTGCGCACTGGCCCATTTTTTCGGGAAAGCTGACGCCACCCGGATCGGAATCAGGATCACCGCCATGAACCCGCCGCCCTTCATCGCCTCGCTGCGCTACCCGGACCCGGCCGTCGAGGTGCTGCACCCCGACTTCCTGAAGCTGCGGCTGTTCAGCGCCTCGGTGGAGCGACTGGCCACCGGCCTGCGCTGGGCCGAGGGGCCGGTGTGGTTCGGCGATGGGCGCTACCTGCTGGTGTCGGACATCCCGAATGACCGCATCCTGCGCTGGGACGAGTGCAACGGCGCGCTGAGCGTGTTCCGCCAACCCGCCAACCACGCCAACGGCCACGCTCGCGACGCGCAGGGCCGCCTCATCAGCTGCGAGCACCTGACGCGCCGCGTCACGCGCACCGAGTACGACGGCTCGATCACGGTGCTGGCCGACCGCTTCGACGGTGCGCGGCTGAACTCGCCCAACGACATCACCCTGTGCCGCGGCGATGGCGCCATCTGGTTCACCGATCCGGATTTCGGTATCCACGGCCGCTGGGAGGGCGAGCCCGCCACGCCCGAGCGGCCGCACGGCGTCTACCGGATGGATGCCGCCAGCGGCCGGCTCGACTGCGTGCTCGACGACCTCGCCGGCCCCAACGGTCTGGCCTTCTCGCCCGACGAGCGCAGGCTCTACGTCGTCGAAAGCCGGGCGAAGCCGCATCGCAAGGTCTGGGCCTACGACCACGCGGCGGACGGCCGGCTGACGAACCGCCGCCTGCACATCGATGCCGACGGCCCCGGCGCGCTCGACGGCATCGCCTGCGACGCCGCCGGCCACCTCTGGTGCGGCTGGGGCAGCGACGGTTCGCTGGGCGCCGATGCCGAGGCGCTCGACGGCGTGCGGGTCTTCGATGGCGGCGGCCGGCCCATCGGCCACATCCACCTGCCCGAGCGCTGCGCCAACCTCTGCTTCGGCGGCGCCAAGGGCAACCGCCTCTTCATGGCCGCCAGCCACTCGATCTACGCGCTCTACGTCAACACCACCGGGGCTTGATGCCGTCATGCCCGCGCAGGCGGGCATCCAGTGGGGCGGTGGACTGGATCCCCGCCTGCGCGGGGATGACGGGGAGGGGGGGCCGGGTAAACCCCGGGCGGTTCGGCTTTGACAGGGTCAGGGCTCCTGTTGGAAGATAGTTGTACGACAACTGATGACTTTGACCGCGCCATGCAACGCCGTTCCTTGAATCAATCCGCCCTCCGCGTCCTGGCCGGCGTGGCCGTCATGACGCTGGGCGTCACCCCGCAGCTGCAAGCCCAGGAGGCCTGGCCGGCCGCCAAGCCGATCAAGCTGATCGTGCCCTTCGCCGCCGGTGGCACCAGCGACATCCTGGGTCGCCTGCTGGCCGAGCGGCTGCAGACTGCACTGAAGCAGACCGTGGTGGTGGAGAACCGCGCCGGTGCCGGCGGCGTGCTGGGTGCGGACGCGGTGGCCAAGTCCCCGGCGGACGGCTACACGCTGCTGCTGGGCACCATCGCCAGCCACGCCATCAACCCGGCGATGCGCGCCAAGATGCCCTACGACGCGGCCAAGGACTTTGCCCCGGTTGCGCTGCTGGGCAGCATCCCGAACGTGCTGATCGTCGGCGCCAACCAGCCCTTCAAGACCGTGGCCGACCTGATCGCCGCGGCCAAGGCCAAGCCGGACGGCATCCCCTTCGCCTCTTCGGGCCAAGGCAGCTCGCAGCACATGTCCGGCGAACTGTTCAAGCTGCTGGCCGGCGCCGACTTGGCGCACGTGCCGTACAAAGGCAGCGCCCCGGCGGTGCAGGACGTGATCGGCCACCAGATCCCCACCAGCTTCGAGACGCTCACCGTCGCGCTGCCGCACATCCAGTCCGGCAAGGTGCGCGCGCTGGCCGTCACCACCACCCAGCGCCACCCGGCGCTGGCCCAGGTGCCGACGATGCAGGAGGCCGGCGTCGCCGGCTTCGACGTCGCCAGCTGGCAGGCGCTCTACGCCCCCGCTGGCACACCTTCAGCGGTGCTGCTGCGCCTGAACGCTGAGGTCGAGAAGATCCTCGCCTCCGCCGAGGTCAAGCCCCGCCTCGAACCGCTGGGCCTGACCCACACGCCGATGACGCCGGCCCAGTTCGCCGAGTTCGGCCGCCAGGAACTCGCCAAGTGGGGCCGCGTCGCCAAGGAGGGCAAGGTCTCGCTGGATTGATCCGCTGAGCCTCCCCACTTCACCCGTTCGTTTGCTTCCCCGATTCATGACCGCACCCGTTCCTGCCCCGCCCTCGGCCCCCGCCCGCGCCCCGCTCGTCATCCGCATGCACGCGGCGGACAACGTCGCCATCGTCGCCAACGACGGCGGGCTGCCCGCGGGCAGCGTGCTGCCCGGGCCGGTGGGCACGGGGCTGACGCTGCGTGAGCGCGTGCCGCAGGCGCACAAGGTGGCGCTGGTGGACCTGCCCGCCGGCAGTGCGGTGCGCCGCTACGACGTGACCATCGGCTACGCCCGCGCGGACATCCCCGCCGGCAGCTGGGTGCACGAGAAGCTGCTGGACCTGCCCGCCGCCCGCGAGCTGCAGGGCCTGCCCATGGCCACGGTGAAGCCGGATCCGCTGCCGCCGCTGCAGGGCCGGACCTTCCAGGGCTACCGCAACGCCGACGGCTCGGTGGGCACGCGCAACCTGCTGGCCATCACCACCACGGTGCAGTGCGTGGCCGGCGTGCTGGACGTGGCGGTCGAGCGCATCCGCCGCGAGCTGCTGCCGCAGTACCCGAATGTCGATGGCGTCGTCGGCCTGGAGCACA
>DAOLLE010000217.1:0-5964 GCA_035331205.1 Burkholderiaceae bacterium | reverse complement strand
CGCCGTCGTAGACCATGTGCTCGTAGACCTCGTCGGCGATCAGCAGGATGTCGGTGGGGCGCAGCAGCTCGGCCAGCCGCTGCATCTCGGCGGCGGTCCAGACGGTGCCGGTGGGGTTGTGCGGCGTGTTGACGATCAGCGCCCGGGTGCGTGGGGTGATCGCCGCCGCGAGGCGGTCGAAGTCGGGGCGGAAGCTGCCCGCGCTCAACGGCACGCGCACCGGCGTCGCGCCGGCCAGGCGGATCGAGGGCTCGTAGCTGTCGTAGCAGGGCTCGAGCACGATCACCTCGTCGCCCGGGTGCACCAGCGCGAGCACCGCGGTGAGGATGGCCTGCGTGGCCCCGGCGGTGACGGTGATCTCGCTGCCCACGTCGTAGCGCTGGCCGTACAGCGCCTCGATCTTGGCGGCAATCGCCTCACGCAGCGCCGGCACGCCGGCCATCGGCGGGTACTGGTTGTGACCGGCATCGATGGCCTGCTTGACCGCCGCCATCAGGCGCGTGTCGCCGTCGAAGTCCGGGAATCCCTGGCCCAGGTTCACCGCG
The DNA here is from genome assembly GCA_035331205.1 of Burkholderiaceae bacterium. Taxonomy (GTDB): domain Bacteria; phylum Pseudomonadota; class Gammaproteobacteria; order Burkholderiales; family Burkholderiaceae_C; genus Sphaerotilus. The sequence continues at coordinate 5,419 of DAOLLE010000217.1, read as the reverse complement.
CCGCACTCCTGCGCCAGCGCGGACATCACGGTGAAGATCGTCGTGCCCACCTCGGGCAGGCGGCTGACGACGGCGGGCGTGCGCGGGACGGCGGATGCTGGCAGGGACTGGGACATGGCGGCCTCAAAGTTCATAGCCGGCGTCGTTCGGCCCGGCCGTCATCGCGCGTTGCACGAGCGCGCGGCTGAGCCGGTCGGACAGCAGCTCGGCGAAGGTGTAAACGAAATTGCGCAGGTAGGCGCCGCGCTTGAAGGCGATGCGCGCGACGTTGCTGCCGAAGAGGTGCCCCACCGGGCGGGCGACCATGTCCGCGCCGCTGGTGAAGAGCGGGTCCTCGCGCACCGCCATCTCGGCGACCAGGCCCAGGCCCATGCCGAGGCGGGCGTAGGTCTTGATGACGTCCGAGTCGATCGCCTCCAGCACGAACTGGGGCTTCAGGCCGCGGTGGGCGAAGGCCGCGTCGATGCGCGAGCGCCCGGTGAACGAGGGGTGGTAGGAGATCAGCGGCTGGGCCGCGAGATCCTCCAGCGACAGCAGCCGCGGGGCGCTGGCCAGCGGGTGGCTGGCCGGCATCACCGCGACGTGGCGCCATTCGTAGCAGGGCAGGCTCACGAGGTCGTCGTACTCGGCCAGGCGCTCGGTGGCCATGCCGACTTCGGCGGCGTCGTCCAGCACCATGCGCGCGACCTGGTCGGGCGTGCCCTGGTGCAGGCTGACGGCCACCTTCGGGTAGCGCTGGCGCAGCGCGGCCACCGGCGCGGGCAGTACGTAGCGCGCCTGGGTGTGGGTGGCGGCGATCGAGATCGTGCCGGCCTCCTGGCGCGAGTACTCCTCACCGATGCGCTTGAGGTTGGCCACCTCGCGCAGGATGATCTCGATGCTCTGCAGCACCTGCTGGCCCGGCTCGGTCACGCGCTTGAGGCGCTTGCCGTGGCGCGCGAAGATGTCCACGCCCAGCTCCTCCTCGAGTTCGAGGATGGCCTTGGAGATGCCCGGCTGCGAGGTGTGCAGGGCCTTGGCGGTCTCGGTGAGGTTGAGCTGGCGGCGCGCCGCCTCCTGCACGAAGCGGAACTGGTGCAGGTTCATGCGGCCGGGCCTGCGTCGTCGAGCGCCGTGCCCGCGAGCGCGAGCGCGGCCTCGGCCATCGCGCGGTGGATCGCATCGACCTCGCCGAGCGCTGGGGTGACGGTCAACTCGACGCCCGGGTGCTCGGCCCGCAGCTGTTCGATGAGGGCGGGCAGGTCCTTGCGCACATGGCCGCCGCCGCCTAGGAAGACCGGCACCACGGTGATGCGCCGGCAACCGGAGCGCACCATGTCGGCGGTGGCCTCGGGCAGGCGCGGCGCCATCAGCTCGAGGAAGGACAGCGCCACCGGACCGGTGCGGTGCTGCGCGCGCAGGTGCGCGGCAATCGCTTCGAAGGGGCGGGCCCAGGCCGGGTCGCGGGCGCCATGGGCAAACAGCAGGATGCCGTGCATCGGGTTCCTTGTCGGGTCGGTGGTCGGGGTCGCGGCCTGCGCGCGGCCGGGTCAGCGGTAGCGCACCAGCCAGCTGAAGGCCCCCAGCGAGAGCAGCAGGTAGACCAGGCTGGGCACGCTCGCAGCCATCCAGGGTGTCCAGTTGCGCAGCAGCCCCAGGTGGCCCATCACATTGTTGAGCAGCACGAAGCTGATGCCCAGCATGATGCCGCCGAAGACCTTCAGGCTGATGCCCCCACTGCGCCCGTGGAGGTAGGCAAAGGGCAGCGCCAGTCCCAGCATCACCAGGCAGGCGAAGGGGTAGAGCGCGCGCTTCCAGAACTGCAGCTCGTAGCGCTGCGCCGCCTGCTCGTGGTCGGAGAGGTGGTTCTTGTAGCGCCACAGCGCGACGGTGGACATCGTGGTGAGCGGCAGCACCGCAGCGGCCACCACCGAGGGGGTGAGCGTGCTGTGCCAGACCAGCGTGTCGCGCCGCTCGTCGGCGTCCACGCGTGGCGTCGAGTCCGGCGCCCAGTGCGAGACGTGCACCTGCTGCAGCGTCCAGGCGCCGTCGGCGCCGATGGCGGCGCGCGCCGCGCTGGTGCGCGTCAGCAGCTCGCCACTGGGACCGAATTCGTAGATCCGGATGCGCGCGAGGTCCCCGTCCGAGCGCGCCTCGCCGACGTTGACGGTGTAGCGCCGTTCGCCGGTGGGCGTGGCCACACTGTCGCGCAGCCAGGCGCCGCCGCGGTCGACGTCCAGCCGGCCGTCGCGCGCCGAGCGGATCAGCGAGGCTTGGCGCTCGCCCCAGGGCGTGAGCACGTCGCCGACGACGAAGGTCAGCGCGACGAAGCCCAGCCCCAGCAGCGTGAGCAGCGACAGCGCGCGCTGCGGCCCCAGCCCGCCGGTGCGCAGGATCGTGAATTCGGAGGACTGTGCCAGGCGCGCCAGCGCGTAGATCGCGCCGATCAGCACCGCAATGGGCAGCAGCTCGTAGGCATGGCCGGGCATCTGCATCAGGCAGACCAGCAGCGCCTGGGCGATCGAGTAGCCGTTGCGGCCGATCTTGTCGATCTCCTCGATCAGGTCGAAGAAGGAGAACAGGCCGAGGAAGGCGATCGCCACGAACAGCGTGGCACCGAGGATCTCCCGGTACAGCAGGCGGCGCACGGTGGGCATCATGATGGGGCAGTCCCTCCGATCAGCGCAGCGCGAGGCGCCAGCGCCAGGCCGCCGCGCCGCGCGAGCGCCAGGCCAGCTGCAGCAGCGCCAGCAGCGCGATTCCGCCGTGCACCAGCAGCAGCGCTTCGGGCAGCGCCAGCCGGCCCTTGCCCACCCAGACCTGGGTCAGGTTCAGCAAGTTGATGTAGACGATGAAGGTCAGCAGCGCGTACAGCAGCGACCAGGAGCTGGCGCGCCGGTTGTTGCCCGACACCAGCCCGACACCCAGCAGGATCATGTTGACGGCCGAGGCCATCTGGCCGAGCCGGAAGACCAGTTCGACGTCACCGGCGCGGCTGCGCTGCTCGAACAGTTCGATGGAGCTGCGCGCCTTGGGCGGCAGGCTGTCGAGGCCGCCCGAGCGCACCTCGTTCAGGCGCACCCAGTAGCTGTCGAAGCGTGAAATCGTGCGCGCGCCGTCGTCGGCGTCCAGATCGGTGCGTGCCCCGTGGCGCAGCACCAGCAGACGACCGCGCTCGTCGCCGACCTCGATGCGCCCGGCCTGCGCGGTGGTGACCGACTCGCGGCCATTGCGTTGATCCAGGATGAAGACGTTGCGGCCGGTGCCCTCCTGTGGCGCGGCCTTGTCGATGAAGAACACCCGCTGGCCATTGCTGGAAGTCTGGAACTGCCCCGGCGCGACGCGCGACAGGTCCGAGCGCTGCTCGTAGCGTTCGCGCAGTGCGGTGACGTTCTGGTTGGTCCAGGGCCAGACGAACAGCACCAGCACCCACATCATCAGCAGGATCGGCGCCGCGAAGCGCAGCACCGGTTTGAGGAAGCGCCACAGCGACAGCCCGCTGGTGAACCAGATGGCCATCTCGCTGTCGCGGTGCAGCCGGGTGAGCGTGGAGACCACCGCGACGAACAGCGACAGGTTCAGGATCGTCGGCAGGTGGCCGAGCATGACGTAGCCGAGCATCAGCGCCACGTCCTGCGGCGACACCCGGCCCCCCGCGGCGGCGCCGAGGGTGCGGATGAGCATGATGGTCATCACGATCGTGACCACCACCACCACCGTCCCGACAAAGCTGCGGGACAACTCCTTGCGCAAAGTGGAATCGAATAACATCAGTTCATTCTTCTAACAGCTGGGAATTATGGACGTTCGCACCCTCTTGGCCGAAGCGCAGGATCTGCAGGCGCAGGACTGCGATGCGATCGTGCTGGTGCTGCCGTCGCAGCGCGAGGCCTGTGCGGCCCAGGGCGGCTGGCTGGCACTGCTGGACGACGCGCTGGCGCAGGGCGACCTGCTGCTCAAGCCCGGGCGCGTGCTCTACCTGCACCGGCCGGCGGGCTTTCGCAGCGCGCGGCTGATCCTGGCCGTTGCGGGCGACGGCGCGGCGCTGACCGCCCGGCAGATGGACCGGGCCGTGACCGCGGCGATGGGCGCGCTCAAGCACAGCAGCGTCAAGCGGCTGCTGATCGCCTGGGGCGGGCAGGAGGCGATGGGCACGGCGGCGGCCGAAGCCGCGGTGCGCGCGGTGCAGGCGGCGCAGTACGTCTACCGCCACACCAAGCCCAGCGCCACGCCGTCGGGGGTGGTCGAGGCGCTGCAGCTGGCCTGCCCGGCGGTGGCCGAGGCCGCGGTGGCCGAGGGCATCCGCCTCGGCCAGGCGCTGGCGGCCGGCATCGAGCTGGCGCGCGACTGCGCCAACCGGCCGGGTAACCACTTCACGCCGACGCAGCTGGCCGAGCAGGCCCAGGCCCTGGCCAGGCAGCATCGCAAGCTCAAGGTCGAGGTCTTCGACCGTGCCGAGATCGAAAAGCTCGGCATGGGCGCCTTCCTGGCGGTGGCCAAGGGCTCGGACGAGCCGCCGCGCTTCGTCGTGCTGCGCTACCAGGGCGCCGGCAAGCGCAGCCAGCCGCTGGTGCTGGTGGGCAAGGGCATCACCTTCGACAGCGGCGGCATCTCGATCAAGCCGGCCGCCGAGATGGACGAAATGAAGTTCGACATGGGCGGAGCGGCCAGCGTGCTGGGTGTCTTCCGCGCCATCGCCGAGCTGCGGCCCAAGATCAACCTGATCGGCCTGATCCCGACCTGCGAGAACCTGCCCAGCGGGCGCGCCACCAAGCCGGGCGACGTGGTCACCAGCCTGTCGGGCCAGACCATCGAGGTGCTCAACACCGACGCCGAGGGCCGCCTGATCCTCTGCGATGCGCTGACCTATGCCGAGCGCTTCGAGCCCGCGGCGGTGGTCGACATCGCCACGCTGACCGGCGCCTGCGTGATCGCGCTGGGCCACCACCGCAGCGGCCTGTTCAGTGCCGACGACGAGCTGGCTGCCGCGCTGCTGGCCGCCGGTGATGCGGCGCTGGACCCGGCCTGGCGCATGCCGCTGGACGAGGAGTACGACGAGGCGCTCAAAAGCCACTTCGCGGACATCCCGAACGTTGGCCCGCGTGCGGGCGGCGCGATCACCGCGGCGATGTTCCTGAAGCGCTTCGCGGGCAAATTCCGCTGGGCCCACCTGGACATCGCCGGCACCGCCTGGAAGTCCGGCGCCGCCAAGGGCGCGACCGGTCGGCCTGTGGCCCTGCTGACGCACTGGCTGCTCGAGCGCGCAGCCACGCCCGGCGCTTGAGTGTGCTGGAGTGCTGGCGGATGACGGCCGTGGCCTTCCATTTCAATGTGCCGGATCGGCGCGACTACGCCTGTCGGCTGCTGCGCAAGGCGCTGCGGGCCCAGGCCGGGGTGGTGGTGACCGGTGACGAGCATGTCCTCGACGACCTGAACCGCC
>DAOLLE010000216.1:0-5968 GCA_035331205.1 Burkholderiaceae bacterium | reverse complement strand
CCGCCGGCGTTGCCCCACTCGCCGATGTCGTCGCGCTCGAACTGGGTGCAGGCCGGCAGGATGACGTCGGCAAACTTCGCCTCGCCCTCGTTCCAGATCGACTGGTTGACGACGAACTCCAGGTTGGGGCTCTGGTACATCGCGACGAAGCGGTTCGAGTCGCCGATGGTGCCGAAGGACGAGCCGCCGTAGCGGTAGAGCATCTTGACGCGCGAGTAGCCCGGCGCCGGGTAGAGGGTGCGGCGGAACTGGCCCTCGATGGAGCTGGGGTCGAGCGGGTAGCCCTCGGTCTGGCCCTCCAGGATGGCCTCGGGCAGGCGCTGGCGCGGGATGGTCTGCGTCACCGGGTTGACCGAGACCAGGTGCGGCATGCGGGTGTAGTTGTTGGCGGCCGCCGCCGTCTGGTTCAGCTCGCCGGAGATGCCACCCTCGGCGTAGCCGGGGAAGTAGAAGTGCAGGTCCACGGGCGTGCCGCCCTGCAGGTTGCCGAAGTTGACGCCCGGGCGGCCCCAGCCGCGCATCGCCATCAGCAAAATCATCGCCCGCGCCCACTGCATGCCGTTGATGCCGCGGCAGGCGCCGCCCAGGCCGCTGCCACGCACTCCCGGGGCGAGGTAGGTCTTCTTCTTCGCCCACAGGCGGGCGAGTGCCCGCACGTCCCGCGCCGGGATGCCGGTTTCGGCCTCCTGCCACTCGGGCGTCTTGGGCAGGCCGTCGCTCTCGCCGGTGACGTAGGCGCGCCACTCGTCGAAGCCGGTGGTGCGCTGGGCGACGAAGTCCTTGTCGTAGAGGTCTTCGGCGATCCAGACCTGCATGATCGCGATCGCCAGCGCGTTGTCGGTGCCGGGGCGAATCGGCATCCACTTGCCGCCCATCATCCCGGCGGTGGGGCAGTAGTGCGGGTTGATGTGCACGCTCTGCATGCCCAGCTGCTTGCCCCACAGCCGCCGCTGGCCGCCGTCCTGCCCGCCGTAGGTGCCGAACTGGGACTCCGGGTCGCTGGACCAGAAGATGATCAGCTCGCACGCCTCCAGGCAGTCCTGCAGCGTGCCGTAGTTGGTCGGCGAGCCCAGGCGGAAGCTGTTGCCCAGGTGATGCATCGCACCCCAGTACCAGCCCTCCCAGCTGTCCGGGTTGAGCGCCACGCGGGTCACGCCGATGGCGTTGCCGAAGCGCATCAGCGCGCTGAGGTAGTAGCCGACGTTGCCCCACTGGTGGTGGGATGAGTGGTACGTGGCGATGGCGCCCGGGCCGTGCTCGCGCTTCATGCGCAGGATCTCGCCGGCGACGATGTCCAGCGCCTCGTCCCAGCTGATGCGCTCGTAGCCGGAAATGCCTCGGTTGGCCTCGTTGCGCTGGCCGGGGGGCTGGCTGGGGTCGAAGTCCACCCGCTTCATCGGGTAGAGCAGGCGCTTGTCGGAGTAGACGGTGGACTTCATGGCCAGCGCGTGCGGCGCCACATTCGCCTTGCGCTGGGGCTTGAAGACCTGACCGCGTGCGGGCATCACCCAGCTGGGCGCGTCCTCGGCGTCGTCGAACTCGATGGGCGTGACGCGCAGGATGCGCCCGTCCTTCACATAGACAAAGAGCGGGCCGCCGTTGGTCACCTGCGTGAAGCGGCGCGAGCCGTCGGGCATCGCCAGGCCGCGCTCCCAGCCGACGGTGCGGATCAGGTTGAGCAGCTGCATGAACCAGGCGATGCCGTCCTCATCGCCCTGCACCATGGCCTTGAAATTCTTGGCCGCATGCACGATCAGCGCCTGGTCCACGCGCGGGTCCAGGAAGCTCACCGCGGTGTCCAGATCCCGGAAGACCAGGCTCAGGTCCGGGTTGGCGTGCAGGCCGCGGCCGGTTTCCAGGCGGCCGGCGCGGAAGGCGAACCAGCGGCCCTGGCTGCCATCCTGCAGGCGGATCTGGGCCACGCCGTCGTAGCCGGCCATGTGGCGGGCGAAGGCGGGATGGCGGCGAGCGAACAGCCGCATGACCTGGGACAGGCCCCACAGGCGGGTGGACAACGACAGGCTTGCAAGAGTCACGGGCGTCTCAATACAATGAAATCTCACTATTTGAGATTCTAGATTGGAGATTGACCATGAGCAAGCAGAGCAACCCGAAGGCGCCCACCCCCGGCTTCTCCATCAACCACATCGGCATCCACGTCCACGACCTGGCGGCGATGAAGGACTTCTACACCCGGGTCTTCGACTTCACCGTCACCGACGAAGGCCCGCTGCCGTCGTCCAACGGCCCGGTCAACATCGTCTTCCTCAGCCGCAGCCCGCAGACGCACCACCAGATCGCGCTGATCCAGGCGCGCCCCGAAACCGTCGCGTTCAACGTGATCAACCAGATCTCCTTCCTGGCCGACAGCCTGCCGACGCTGCTGGACGCCTACCAGAAGCTGGTGGTGGCCGAGGGCCGCGAGGCGCGCTCGCTCAGCCACGGCAACGCGCTGTCCTTCTACCTGCACGACCCGGAGGGCAACCGCCTGGAACTGTTCTGGAACACGCCCTGGTACGTGGTGCAGCCGATGGTCGAGCTGATGGACTTCAACCAGGCGCCCGAGGCGCTGCTGGCCCAGGCCGAGGCGCACGCGCGCACGCTGCCGGGCTTCCAGCCGCGCGAAGACTGGGTGGCCGAGATGCGCCAGCGCATGGGCGTGGCGGACTGAGCGCGGCGCGCGCCCACGCAACGACCTGCCGGGGCGTTGAGCGCACTCCGGTGTCGGCCCGCAGCGGGCGCGTAGCATCGGCGCATCCGCACTGCCAAGCCTGCGATGCGCCGCCCCCGTCTTGACCTCCCGCTGCTGTTGCTGGCCGCCCTGACCGCTGCGTTCGTCCTGGCCGGGCTGACCGGCTTCACGCTGCCGGAATTCCGACCCGCCAGCCTGCTCGAGCCCAAGGTCTCCACCCGGCTGGACCAGGCGCCGCTGCCGGCCGCGGGTGAGCCGACGTACCGCCGCGACATCAAGCCGCTGCTGGACCGGCGCTGCGTGGTCTGCCACGGCTGCTACGACGCGCCCTGCCAGCTCAAGCTGCAGGACTGGGCCGGCATCGCCCGCGGTGTGAGCAAGGACAGCGTCTACGCCAGCATCCGCCTGGAGGACGCACCGACGACGCGCCTGGGCATCGATGCGCAGCGGGCCTCCGAGTGGCGCCGCCGGGGCTTCAGCCCGGTGCTCAATGAGCAGGCGCACTCGCCGGAGCGTGCGCTCTCGGGCAGCCTGCTCTGGCAGGCGCTGCTGCTCAAGAGCGCCAACCCGCTGCCCGACGAGAAGGTGCTGACCTCGGGCGACTTCGACTTCTCGCTGGATCGCAGCCAGAGTTGCCCGAACCGCGACGCCTACGATGAGTACGCCCGCGACCACCCGTTGGCCGGCATGCCCTACGGCCTGCGCGGGCTGGAGCCGGCGCAGCTGCAGACGATCTCGCGCTGGCTGCAGGCCGGCGCTCCGGACGAGCCGCCCGAGCCGCTGCCGGTGGCCATCGAGCGCCAGCTGCGCGCCTGGGAGGCCTTCCTCAACGCCGACGGGTTGAAGGCGCAGCTGGTCGGGCGCTACCTCTACGAGCACCTCTTCCTCGGCCACCTGGAGTTCGAGGGCGATCCAGGGCGCCACCACTTCAAGCTGGTGCGCTCGGCCACGCCACCGGGCCAGCCGTTGCGCATCCTGCCCACCCGCCGGCCCTACGACGAGCCCGGCGTCGAACGCCCCTGGTACCGCATCGTGCTCGACGGCGAGACGGTGCTGGCCAAGACGCACATGCCCTACCTGCTGTCGCCGGCGCGGCTGGCGCGCTGGAGGACCTGGTTCGTCGACGCGCGCTACGAGGTCGAGGCCCTGCCGGACTACCGGCCGGAGAACGCCTCCAATCCGTTTCGCACCTTCGCGGCGCTGCCGATGGCCTCGCGCTACCGCTTCCTGCTCGACGACGCCGGCTTCTTCGTGATGAACTTCATCAAGGGGCCGGTGTGCCGCGGGCAGATCGCCCTGGACGTGATCCACGACCAGTTCTGGGTCTTCTTCGTCGACCCGGCCATCGGCGCCAGCGACGACGCGGCGCAGCTCGTGGCCCGCGAGGGCGAGGTGATCCGCCTGCCCGCCGCCGCTGGCGCCAACGCCAGCCTGCTGGCCTGGCGCGACATCGCCCGCGCCGAGGACCGCCTGCGTGCGGTCAAGTCGGCGGCGCTGGCCAGCCAGAACGGCCCCGCTCCGCGCATCGACCTGAACTTCGTCTGGTCCGGCAACGGGCACAACCGCAACGCGGCGCTGACGGTCTTCCGCCACTTCGACAGCGCCTCGGTGGTGCAGGGCCTGGTGGGCCCGGCGCCGCGCAGCGCCTGGGTGATCGGCTACCCGCTGCTCGAGCGCATCTACTACCTGCTGGTGGCCGGCTACGACGTCTACGGCAACACCGCGCACCAACTGCAGACGCGCCTGGCGATGGACTTCCTGCGCATGGAGGGCGAGGCGAACTTCCTGCTGCTGCTGCCGCGCGCCGAGCGACTGGCGCTGCGCGACGAGTGGTACCGCGGCGTCAGCGAGGAGGTCAAGCAGCGCGTGCTGGGCGGGCCCTACCGCTCGGACGTCGAGTCCGGCATCCGCATCCCCGCCGGGGCCGATGCGCGCCAGCACCTCTACGGGCTCCTGCGCCAACGCCTTGCACCGGTGCTGGCCCATGAGCACGACCTGGGGCCGATGCAGGTGCCCGACGCGCGCGAGCGCGAGGCGCTGCACCGCCTGGGTGCGCTCACCGGCAGCGCGCTGCAGTGGTGGCCGGAGGCGGCGATGCTGATCGTCGAGCCCGTGCCGACGGCCGGTGGCGAGGCCGCGCCCGCGTCGGCCGCGCACACCTACAGCCTGCTGCGCAACACGGCGCACCGCAACGTCAGCACGCTCTTCCTGGAAAAGAAGATGCTGATCCCGGCAGAGAACACGCTGACGGTGGCGGCCGGCTTCATCGGCGCGTATCCGAACGCGGTGCTGCGCCTGCGCGCCGACGAGCTGCCGGACTTCGCCGCCGCGCTGGCGGGGCTGCGCTCGGAGGCGGACTACCGCCGCCTGGCCGACCGCTGGGGCGTGCGCCGCAGCGACGCGCGCTTCTGGGCCACCAGCGACGCGCTGATGGACGCCTACCAGCGCTGGGCGCCGGGCGAGGCGGGCCTGCTCGACCTGAGCCGGCTGGAGAACCGCTGAGCCATCGCCCGGAGCAGGTGGGGCGCTTCAGGCATCCAGCAGCCCCCAGCGCAGCGCCACCAGCGTCAGCTCGCTCTGGTTGCCCGCGCCGAGCTTCTGCTTGACGTTGTAGAGGTGCGTGCCCACGGTGCTGGGCGAGAGCTTCAGGTGCTCCGCGATCTGCGCCACGCTCTGGCCGCGCGCCAGCTGCATGAACACGGCAAATTCGCGCTCGGACAGCCGGTCGGCCGGGTGCGCGGCGCCGTCGAGCTGGGCCACCGCCAGCGCCTGGGCGGTTTGCGGGTCCAGGTAGCGCTCGCCACGCATCAGCGCCGCCACCGCCTGCAGCAGTGACTCGGGGGCGCTGCGCTTGGCGAGGTAGCCCATCGCGCCGCTGCGCAGCGCGCGCTGCGGGTGTGCGGTGTCCTCGTGCGCGGACAGCGCGAGGATGCGCGCCTTCGGGTCGGCCGCCAGGATGCGCCGCAGCGCCTCCATGCCGCCCATGCCGGGCATCGACAGGTCCATCACGACCACATCGGGTTGGGCGCTGGGGTAGGTTTGGCAGGCCTGCTCGCCAGTGCCGCATTCGGCCACCACCTCGCAGTCGGCCTCGCCGAGCAGCATGCGAAAGCCCATGCGCACCAGCGCGTGGTCATCCACCAGCATCACGCGCGTCGTCATCGCGTCGGGTCTCCGGATTCGGGATCGGGATCGGGGTCCGGCGCAGGCAGCGGCAGGCGCATGCACAGCCGCGCGCCCGTCGGCTCGGCCGGCTGCAGCGCCAGGTCACCGCCC
>DAOLLE010000215.1:0-5970 GCA_035331205.1 Burkholderiaceae bacterium | reverse complement strand
GCCTGGTCGACTTGCTGGTCACTCATGTGATTCCTCGGGGAAAAGAAAATCCGGACCCGAACTGGGGGCAACCCCTGATTCTAGCCGGGTGATGTGGAGTGTTTCGCGTTGCGACGAAACGTCACGGCGATTGCCGCGCCACCACCGCGCGTGGCCGACGGCTCAAAACAACACCCGACAGGCGCCGCCGTCCAAGTGCGCTGTTTGTGAGCCCGACACGCGGCGATCAGGCCCTGTTGGCTTGACTTGTAACTTACGTCGTGAATACTTCACGAACCGGCGCACTCGCCGCGCCGTCACTGCAACATCGAAGGAGAAGCCAGCATGGGCATGATGAGTGAGTTCAAGGAATTCGCATTGAAGGGCAACGTCATGGATCTCGCCGTGGGCGTGATCATCGGCGGGGCCTTCGGCAAGATCGTCGATTCCCTGGTGGGCGACGTGATCATGCCGATCGTGGGCAAGATCTTCGGCGGCCTGGACTTCAGCAACTACTTCATCCCGCTGGCCGGGCAGACCGCCACGACGCTGGCCGAGGCCAAGAAGGCCGGCGCGGTGCTCGCCTACGGCAACTTCATCACCATCGCGCTGAACTTCGTGATCCTGGCCTTCATCATCTTCCAGATGGTCAAGCTGATGAACCGCATGAAGCGCGAAGAGCCCGCGGCCGCCCCGGCCCCGGCCGAGCCGCCGCCGACGCCCGAAGACGTCGTGCTGCTGCGCGAAATCCGCGACGCGCTGAAGCGCTGACCACGACCGGGGCCTGGGTGCCGGCGCTGCCGCGCTGGGCCTGGCTATGGCCAGGCGCCAGGATCACGCCGGCTGGGTCGCCTGCCGCCGCGTGGGCGCGTCGGCGTCGAGGTGCCAGGCCGGGTCGGGGCGCCAGCAGGCCACCCAGTCGGGCAGCTGGTCGGCCGGCATCGGCCGCGCGATGCCGTAGCCCTGGGCTTGGTCGCAGCCCAGCTGCATCAGCCGCGCGCCCAGTGCGGCGGTCTCGACCCCCTCGGCCGTGACCTGCAGGCCAAAGGCGCGGGCGAAGCCGAGCACCCCCTTGATGATCGCCAGGTCGAAGGGGTCTTCGAGCATGTCACGCACGAAGCTGCGGTCGATCTTGAGGTGGGTCACCGGCAGCTGTTTCAGGTAGGTCAGCGACGAGTAGCCCGTTCCGAAGTCGTCCAGCGCGAAGCCGACCCCGAGTGAGCGGCAGGCGTCGATCACCTCGGCGGCGCGCTCGATGTCGCCGAGCGCGCTGGTTTCCAGCATCTCGAGCTCGAGCCATTGCGGCCGCACGCTCGGGTGCGCGGCCAGCAGCGCGGCCAGCCGCTGCGGGAAGCCGGGTTGGAGCAGCTGCATCGCGCCGACGTTGACGCTCACCGCGAGGTCCAGCCCCATCGCACGCCAGCGCTCGATCTGGCGCAGCGCGGTGTCGATCACCCAGTCACCCAGTTCGACGGACAGCGGGTGGCTTTCGATCAACGGCAGGAATTCCAAGGGGGGCAGCAGGCCGCGCTGCGGATGCTGCCAGCGGATCAGCGCCTCGGCGCCGGTGATCTGGCCGCTGGCCAGGTGCAGCTTGGGCTGGTAGTGCAGCACAAACTCGCCGTCGACCAGGGCCTGGCGGATGCGGCGCAGGCCTTCCTGCTGGCCGCGTTCGCTGCGCTGCTGGTCGGCATCGAAAAAGTGATAGCGGCTCTTGCCCGCCAGCTTGGCCTGGTACATCGCGAAGTCCGCCTGGCGCAGCAGCTGATCGGCGTCGACCCGGTCGACCTGCGGGAAGGCGGCCACGCCGAGGCTGGCCGACACCTCGACCAGCGCGTCGCCGATCGGCACCGGTTCGGCGCAGGCGGCCAGCAGGCGCTGCAGCACCGGGACGGTGGCCAGGGCATCGGGCATGTCGAGCAGCACGGCGACGAACTCGTCGCCGCCCAGGCGGGCCAGCGTGTCGCCGGCGCGCAGCACCTGGCTCATGCGGGAAGTGGCGGCCAGCAGGAGGCGGTCGCCGGCCTCGTGGCCGAAGCGGTCGTTGACGTCCTTGAACCCGTCCAGGTCGAGGTAGACCACCGCCAGCGAGCGACCGTGCCGGTCGCACTGGGCCATCGCATCGTGCAGCCGCCGGGCCAGCAGCACGCGGTTGGGCAGGCCGGTCAGCGCGTCGAAATGGGCCATCTGCTCGAGGCGCTGTTCGTACTGCTTGGCCGCGGTCACGTCGTAGAACAGGGCGACGTACTGGCCCACCACGCCCCGCTCGTCGCGCACCGCGCTGATGGTCTGCAGCGCCACGTAGGTCTGCCCGTCCTTGCGGCGGTTCCAGATTTCGCCGTGCCAGTGGTTGCGTTCGCTCAGGTCGCCCCACAGGGCAGCATAGAAGTCGGCGCCGTGCAGGCCGGACTTCAGCAGCCGCGGCGTCTGGCCCAGTGCCTCGTCGCGGGCGTAGCCGGTGATCTGGCAGAAGGCCGCGTTGACGTCGACGATGCGGCCCTCCGGCGAGGTGATCATGATGCCCTCGCGGGCGTGGGTGAAGACGCTGGCCGCGCGCCGCAGCGCCCCCTCGGCGTACTTGCGCTCGGAGATGTCGACGTGCGTGCCGACCAGGCGGCGCGGCGACAGCAGGGCGCCGCCCGCGTCGCGCGCCAGCGTGCCGCGCGCCAGGATGTCCACCCAGTGTCCGTCGGCATGGCGCATGCGGAATTCGATGTCGCAGCCGGGCGTGCGGGCACGGCGGCAGTCGTCCAGGGCCGCACGCAGCCGCCCCAGGTCGTCCGGGTGCACCAGGGCCCACCAGGCGTCCAGCCGGTTGGGCAGCGAGGCGTCGTCGTGGCCGAGCATCGACTTCCAGCGCGGCGAGAAGTGGACGTCGTCGCTGTCCAGGTTCCAGTCCCACAGACCGTCGTTGGCGCCGCGCAAGGCCAGCTCCAGCCGCTCGCGGTGGCGCCGCAGGTCCGCATCGGAGCGGGCCAGGCCCTCGGCCAGGTCGCGCAAGGCGCCCTGGATCGTGCCCCATTCGCCCGGCGCGTCGCAGGCCGACGGCGGCGCACCTGCGCCGGTGCGAATCGCTTCGATGCCGCTGAGCACCTCGACCAGCGGACGGTGAATGGCGCGCCGGATGACCCAGATCGTGCAAGCCAGCGACAGTCCCGCGGCGGCGAGTGCGGCCACGAGGATCTGCAGGTTCGCCCGATCGATGATCTGATGGGCCTGGGCGCGCACGACACCGGCACGCCCGGCAGCGTCCGCATCGAGGCGATTCATTCCGGCAAGCAGGCTGGCCTGCGTCGCATGGCCGGTGGCCACGGACTGAACGAAGCGCGACTCCGCCGCGTCGAGCTGCAGCGCCTGCGTCCGGTAGGCCGCCACGGTGCGGCCGAAGTCGCGCCCCGCAGCAGCGATCGCCGCCGGAGACGCCGACAGCGTCTGCAGCTGCAGGGCCAACTCGTCGATGAGCTGCGTGGCCGGGCGCCGGCCGGCGTCGTAGCGGCCGAGGGCGCCGCCCTGCACGCCCACCCGCTGGCCGATCGTCAGCAGCGATTCGCGCAGGCCCGTGGTGAGCCCCATGATCTGGTCGAGGTGCTGGACGGAGCGCCCCGCCAGGGTCTCGTCGATCATCATCCGGCTGATCACGGTCTCCAGCCGGCTCAGGTCGTCGAAGGCCCGCCGATCCACCGCCCGCAGTCGCTGGTAGCTCTCGCCGACGGCGGCGCAGTCGGTGAGCAGCTGGTGCGCCTGCGCGGCGAGCTGGCGAGTGGGGCCATCCAGCGCCGGGTCCTGCACCGCGCCCGCGATCGCAAGAATCCTCGCGCTCAGGCGCGCCGGGCGCGCGCTGTCCGGGGCGACGTCGTCGCGGCAGCTGCGGCTGACCTGGTCGATTTCCGCGAAGGCGGCGGAAAGGCCGCGCGCCACCGCGGCGTTGTCGACCACGCGGGCCATCTCGGTGCCGGTCAGCTCGGTCAGCAGCTGGCGCACGCTGTCGAGCACCAGGCCGACCGAGAAGGTGCCCAGCGCGAAGGCGAGCACCTGCAGCAGCGTCAGGCGCAGCAGCTGGGTGCTGATGCCGGCGCGCCGCCGCAGGGCGCGCTTCAGGACGGATCGCAGCACGATCGGCCTCGCGGCGTCGGTCAAGGCTGCTGGCGGACCAGGGTGGCGCCCTTGATGATCTGCGGGCGCAGGGCGAGCTTGTGGGCCTCGACGGCGGTGACGTTGATCACCCGCTGGCCGCGCACGTTCTTGACGATCGGCAGACGGCTCACCGGCGTGCCCTGCAAGGCCTGCAGCAGCAGGTTCGCGCTGAGCTCGCCCTGTTCCTGGCCGGTCTTGACCACCGCGGCCCAGGCCCCCTGCTCGACCTGGTAGCGGTTGCCACCGAGGATCGGCCCCTGGTAGATGCGGCCGATCTGGGCGAGGGCCTCCCGGTTGTCGAGGGCCTTGTCGTCCGGTCCGGCAATGCCTTCCAGGCTGTCGACGAACAGCGCGTCGCAGCTGGCGTTCATGCCGCGGCCCAGCGCCTGCAGCTCGGTCAGCCGGCCGACCATGTGAAAGGCGCCGACCTTCATCGGGTAACCGGCCTTCTCGGCGTCGACCTGGGCCTTCAGCGCCGCTCCGGCCGGCACGTTGGCGGTGAGGAAGCAGGCCGTCTGCGCCGTCGGCAGCAATTGGCGCACGAAGGCCAGCGACTCGTGCACGTGAGCGCGTTCGAGCACGCCGGTGATCTGTGCGGTCGGGTAGCCGTACTTGGCGGCGTCGGCGTTGACGCCGTTGAACACCACCGGCACGTCGGCCCGGTCCTTCAGGTACGGAACGACGAACATGCTCTGCGCGTCGTCATCGGCCGCGATGACGCCGTCGGGCTGCAACTGCTGGAACTGCTCGTACGCCGCCGCCGCCTTGGCCGGACCACCGGCGCGGTCGCGCTTGGTGTCCATGTAGACGTAGCTGATCTGCGCATGCGGGCCCAGCGCCGACTCGATGCCCTCGTGGATCTCGCGCACCCAGGGGTTGTCCTCCTCGTAGCTCATCACCACGAGCACCTTGTACGGCGCGGCCTGCGCCGTCGCAGCAGCGGCCCACAGGGCCCCCAGAGCCACCCCGCGCAGCGCCCAAGTCCTCGACCTCATCGACTCACCTCTCGCACCCATGCGATCGATCCCAGGGCGGGATCCGGCCGCCGCAGATCGGAGCGAGCCACGGCTTCGTCGCTATCGGTGCCGCCGGGGCTGGCTTGAGGCTGCGACGCCGCAGGACAGCGGCGTTCGAGACATGTCCCGCGCACCGACCCGATGGCCGTGGCGTGGTGGCCGGGTGGCGCGTACCGGTGGCAGGTACCGGTGGCGGGATCGCCGGCGGGCCGCTCGTCTAGGTCGGCGGGGTCGGCCAGGGCCGCTGCGGCCCGCGCAGCCGTTCCCAGGCCCGGCTCAGGCGCAGCACACCCAGGTCGTCGTGGCGGTGCCCGGCGATCTGCAGGCCGATGGGCAGGCCGGCGGCGGTGAAGCCGCAGTGGATCGACGCCGCCGGCTGCTCGCTCATGTTGTACGGCAGCGTGAAGGCGATGTGCTCGAAGGGCCGCTCGGGGTCGTTGAGCGGGCTGGCCCATTCGGCCGGGTAGGCCACGTTCGGCGCCACCGGGCTGAGCACGAAGTCGAAGCGTTGGGTGGCCGCCACCGCGGCGTCGCGCATCGCCGCCATCTGGCTGTAGCCGTGGAAGACCTCGGCCGCACTCAGGCGCGCCCCGCTGGCCACCCACTGGCGGATGTAGGGCAGCACCTTCTGCTGCCGCGCCATCGGCAGCGCCGAGATGTCCAGCCAGGAACGCATGCGCCAGAAGCGGTCCATGCCATCGGCCATCGCGCGGGTCATGAAGGGCGGCAGCGCCTCGACGATGGCGCCCTCGGCCTCGAAGCGCCGGGCTGCGGCCACCACCGCGTCGCGCACCTCGGGGTCGACGCGCATGCCCCAGCCGGCGTCGAGCTGCAGGCCCAG
>DAOLLE010000214.1:0-6028 GCA_035331205.1 Burkholderiaceae bacterium | reverse complement strand
CCCTACCGCGGCGCCGGCCCGGCGCTCAACGACACGGTGGCCGGCCAGGTGCCGATCATCTTCGACAACATGCCCTCGGCCCTGCCCTTCGTGAAGGACAACCGCCTGGTGCCCATCGTGGTGGCCGCGCCGCAGCGCCTGAGCGTGCTGCCCAACGTGCCGACCTTCAAGGAAGTGGGCCTGGAGCCGGTCAACCGCATGGCCTACTACGGCATCGTCGGGCCGAAGGGGCTGCCGAAAGAGGTGGTCGAGAAGATCGCCAGTGCGATCAAGAAGACGCTGGAAGACCCGGCGGTGAAGAAGCGCATCGAGGAGACCGGCTCGGTGATCGTGGCCAACACGCCCGAGCAGTTCGCTGCCCAGATCAAGGCCGAGTTCGAGGTCTACAAGAAGGTGGTCGAGCAGCAGAAGCTCAAGCTCGACTGACCGCGACGGGCCGCGACGGGCCGCGCCGGGCGGCCCGCGCATTCCCGGAGGCGCCGCGGCGGTGGGCGTGGGCACAATGCCGCATCGACCCGCAGCCCCGAGGTGCCCATGCTCGACCCCCAAGCCCGCGCCCTGCTTGACCTGATGGAAGCGCGCGGCGTGCCGCCCACGCACACGCTCACGCCCCAGGACGCCCGGCGCTTCTACCGCGAGCGGCGCTTCTTCTCGCAGCCCGACCCGCCCGAGGTCGGCGAGCTGCGCGAGCTGAGGATCCCCGGCCCCGGCGGCTCGATCCCCGCGCGGCTGTACCGCCCGCTGCAGGCCGCCCAGCAGGCCGGCGAGCTGCCGGTGCTGGTGTACTTCCACGGCGGCGGCTGGACCATCGGCGACCTGGACACCCACGACACGCTGTGCCGCCAACTGGCCAACACCAGCGGCTGCGCGCTGATCGCGGTGGACTACCGGCTCGGGCCCGAGGCCGTCTTCCCCGCCGCGGTGGACGACTGCGTCACCGCCACGCGCTGGGTGCACCGCCAGGCCGCCAGCCTGGGGCTGGACGCCACGCGCATCGCGGTGGGCGGCGACAGCGCCGGCGGCAACCTCGCCGCGGTGGTGGCGATCACGCTGCGCGACGACGGCGACGTGCCGCTGCGCTGGCAGCTGCTGATCTACCCGGCCACCGACATGCGCGCGGTGGCGCCCTCGCACAGCACCAACGGCCAGGGCTACCTGCTGACCAGCGACTCGATCGCCTACTTCCGCGCCAACTACCTGCCCGACCGTGCGCAGGACAGCGACTGGCGCGCCTCGCCGCTGCTGCACGAGGATCTGTCGCGCCTGCCGCCCGCGCTGCTGCTGACCGCCGGCTTCGATCCGCTGCGCGACGAGGGCCGGCAGTACGCCGACCGCCTCAGCGCCGCGGGCTGCGCGACGCAGTACCTCTGCTTCGAGCGCCAGCTGCACGGCTTCATCACGATGGGCCGCCTGCTCGACGAGGCCAACACCGCGGTGGACCTCTGCGCCCGCGCCCTGCGCCGGGCGCTGCTGGGCTGACCGGCCGAGGGCCGGCCCTCAGCCGAGCAGACCAGCGAGGTCCACCTGCCGCCCGGGCAGGCCCGGCAGCGGCGTCGGGCCGGGCGAGTCGCTGGAGCTGATCTCGGCATACTCGCCCGCCTGCAGCCGGCGGAAGAAACGCAGCCGGTCGGCCTCCAGGTCGACCAGCCAGACCTCGCCCACACCATGCTTCGCGTACAGCGGCAGCTTGACCTCGCGGTCGTAGCGCAGGCTGCTGTCGGCCACCTCGACCAGCAGCAGGACGTCGGCCGGTGTGGGGTGTGACTGGGCATATTGATCCGCGCGAGGCCGCAGCAGCATCAGATCCGGCTCGGGTTCGCTCCGCTCCGACAGGCACAGCGGCACCTGACACACCACCCAGCCCTGCTCTCCCGCCGCCCGGACCAACCGGTTCATCAGCCGGCTCAGCACCGCGGCGTGCCGGCTCTTCTGTGGCGCCATGTCGATCACCTCCCCCTCGATCAGCTCCACCCGCTCGTCGGGCGAAAAGATGCCGGCCTCGGCCATGCGGTGGAACTCCGCCACGTTCAGGCGGTGGCGGGTGATCTGCAGCGGAAGGTCGACGGCGCCCATGGCTTCATTCTGAGGCGCCCGGCCCGCGCCGTCCAGACGGAGCGACGGACCGACAGGCGGGCCGCAGCCTCACTGCACCGTACCCGAGCCCGGCCCCTGGGCCACGCTGGGCACGAAGAGCTTGCCCGCGTCCACAGCGTCGTAGCGGTACTGGGCGCCGCAGAAGTCGCAGCCCACCTCGATCTCGCCGCGCTCGGCCAGGATGCTGTCCACCTCCTCGCGGCCCAGCCCGACCAGCATGCGCCCCACCCGCTCGGGCGAGCAGGTGCAGGCGAAGCGCGGGCCGTGCTCGCCCGTCTGGGCCGGGAAGCGGCGCAGGTCCTCCTCCCAGAACAGGCGGCGCAGCACGGTGTCGGCGTCCAGCGTCAGCAGCTCCTCGCGCTTGAGCGTGGCCGCCAGTGTGGCGATGCGCAGGTAGGCCTCGTTGCGGTCGGCTTCGTCCTCCTCGTGCAGCACCGAGCGGCCGGCCAGGTTGCCCTCGCCCTGCACCGGCAGGCGCTGGATCAGCAGCCCGGCGGCGACCTGGTCGTCGGCGGCCAGCACCAGCGTGGTGTCGAGCTGCTCGGACTGCAGCATGTAGTGCTCCAGCACCTGGCTCAGGTCCTGCAGCGGCTCGCGGTGCTTGCTCGCGGTCATGCGCTCGAGCGGCACCACGCCCTGGTAGGGCTGCTGGCCGGGCTGGCGGTCCTTGGGGTCGAGGGTGATCGCGCAGCGGCCCTGGCCGTTGACGTTGAGCAGCGCCTCGATGCGCGCGTCGGCCGGCACCTCGCCGTCCACCTTGGCGGTGGCGCGCAGGCCCAGGTCGGGCTGCACCTCGGCCACGGCCAGCTTGAGCGGCCCGTCGCCCTGCATCTGCAGGATCAGCGCGCCGTTGAACTTGATGTTCGACTGCATCAGCACCGCCGCGGCGCTCATCTCGCCCAGCAGGCGGCGCACCGGCTCGGGGTAGCCGCCAGCGGCCTCGCGGCGCTGCAGGATCTCGGTCCAGGCGCCGGTCAGGCGCACGAGCATGCCGCGCACCGGCAGGCCCTCGAAGAGGAACTTGTGCAATTCACCGCCGTTGGCGATGGCTTGGCCGGGCTCGTTCGGAAGTGCGCGCGCCATCTCAGCCCACCTTCTTCAAGTCGCTGGCGTAGGTCGCACCCCGCTCGGCATAGATCGTCGAGCCGCGCGCCATGCGCTCGGCCTGCTCGGGGGTGAGCGTCTTGAGCAGCTTGGCCGGGCTGCCGACGATCATCGAATAGTCCGGGAATTCCTTGCCCTCGGTCACCAGCGAGCCGGCGCCGACCAGGCAGTAGCGGCCGATCTTCGCGTTGTTGAGCACGATCGCGCCAATGCCGATCAGTGAACCATCGCCGATCGTGCAGCCATGCAGCACGCACTGGTGGCCGACGGTGACGTCCTCACCGATCACCAGCTCGATGCCTGCGTCGGTGTGCAGCACCGAGTTGTCCTGGATGTTGCTGCCGCGGCCGATGCGGATGTGGTCGGTGTCGCCGCGGATCACCGTGCCGAACCAGACGCTGGCGCGCTCGCCCAGGTGCACCTTGCCGATCACGGTGGCGGTCTCGGCCACGAAGGCCTGCGGGTGGATCTCGGGGACGTCGTCGCCGAGTTGGTAGATGGCCATGACGGCGCCTCCTGACGTGCCTCAAGGCTGCGCAGGATCCACCGCCGGGTGCGGCGCGGCCCTGCGGTGAGGCGAACACTGAGGGGCAGAATTGTAGGGATGGAACTGAGAGTGGCGGCCCTGGAGGCCTTGTGCATCGCCGACCCGGTGGCCAAGTGCGCCGCGGTGCATCGGCTCTGGGCCGAGCGCGCGTGCAGGGTGCTGGACCCCACGGCCGATCTGGCGGAGCCCGCGGGCCTGCCCGGACGCCCCGATCGGCCCCGGCTGGTGGCGCCGCAGACGCTGCCGCAGCGCTCGCCCTTCACGCCCGGGGGGCGCGCGGCACTGCTGCATGCGATCGCCCACATCGAGTTCAACGCGATCAACCTCGCGCTCGACGCCATCTGGCGCTTTGCCGGCCTGCCGGCGGACTTCTACCTCGACTGGCTGCGCGTGGCCGACGAGGAGGCCACCCACCACGCGCTGGTGGCCGAGCACCTCGGCACGCTGGGCCACGGCTACGGCGACTTCGACGCCCACGACGGCCTGTGGACCATGGCGGTGAAGACCCGCGACGACTTCCTCGCCCGCATGGCGCTGGTGCCGCGCACGCTGGAGGCCCGTGGCCTGGACGTGACCCCGGGCATCCAGGCCAAGCTCGCCAAGGCCGGCGATGCGCGCGCGGTGGCGATCCTGGACGTGATCCTGCGCGACGAGGTGGGCCACGTCGCCATCGGCAACCACTGGTACCGCTGGGCCTGCGCGCGCGACGGCCTGGACCCGCTGGCGACCTACCCGCAGCTTGCCGCGCGCTACGCGGCACCGAAGCTGAAGCCGCCTTTCAACCAGGAGGCCCGGCGCCGCGCCGGCTTCACCGCCGACGAGCTGGCCTGGTTGAACGGCCTGGAAACCGGACTGGAGAGCCCCGCATGACGGCCCAGGCCTCGACCCCGACCGCCCCCACCGCCGGACCGGCCCACGAGGCCTCCTCCGATGCCGCTGCGGACGCGCTGCGCTACGGTCGTCCTGCGGGGGGCTGGCGGCTGGCGGGGTACCGGGTGATCTTCGAGTCGGACACGCCGGCCGGGCGGCGCTTCGACATCGCGCTGATCTGGGCCATCCTGGCCAGCATCGTCGTGGTGGTGCTCGACAGCGTGGCCAGCCTGGCGCAGCGCTGGGGGCCGTGGTTCGATGCCGCGGAGTGGGGCTTCACGCTGCTGTTCACCGCCGAGTTCGCGGCCCGACTGGTCTGCATCGACCGGCCGCGCCGCTACGCCCTGAGCTTCTACGGCCTCATCGACCTGCTGTCCGTCGCGCCGACCTACCTGGCGGTGCTGGTGCCCGGGCTGCACGCGCTGATCGACGTGCGCATCCTGCGGCTGCTGCGCATCTTCCGGATCTTCAAGCTCTCGCGCTACGCGAGCGAGATGCAGCACCTGCGCGCGGCAATCACCGCCAGCCGGCGCAAGATCCTGGTCTTCCTCGGCTTCGTGCTGATGGTGGTGCTGGTGATGGCCACGCTGATGTACGTGGTCGAGGGCGCCGAGAACGGCTACACCAGCATCCCGGTGGCGATGTACTGGGCCATCACGACGATGACCACGGTGGGCTTCGGCGACATCACGCCCAAGACCGACCTGGGCCGCCTGATCGCCTCGCTGATGATGCTGCTGGGCTGGGGCGTGCTGGCGGTGCCTACCGGCATCGTGACGGCCGAGATGAGCGCCCAGCGCGCCAGCGAACCCGCACCGCGCCCGGCCGGCGGCGGCGCCTCCGCCGCGCTGAACGCGATGCTGCACCTCGGCCACCGGGTCTGCAGCGCCTGCGACGCATCGGGACACAGCGCCGACGCGCGCTACTGCCGCCACTGCGGCGCCGAACTGCCGGGCGACGCTGGCCCGGCCGGCTGAAGGCCGCGGGCCGCTCAACCGCCGCCCAAGGCGGCAAAGAGGTGGCGCTCGCAGTCCGGGTCACCACAGCGGGCGCACCAGTGCTTCCAGCGACCCGCACCGGCCTCCTCGGCGACGGGCGATCGCTGGGCACGCGCCCAGGCATCCAGGGCCGCCAGCGCCGCGGCCAGCCGGGCCTCGCCCTGCCCCGCCACCACCGAGAAGCCGATGCCCGCGCCCAGCAGCGCCCCGCGCAGCAGGGCATCCACCGGCACGCGCACATGCGGGCCGTCGCGCTGCAGGCCGTCGGCGAGCCAGGGCAGGTCCAACGCCGTCAGCAGCGTCAGGTGCACCTGGCGGGCATGCAGCGCGGTGGCCTCGGCGTAGAGCGCACGGTCGCCGAAGACCCTCTCGCTGTACACCGCGGTGAGCAGCGGCGTGGTGTCGGCGATCACCC
>DAOLLE010000213.1:0-6085 GCA_035331205.1 Burkholderiaceae bacterium | reverse complement strand
TTCCGTGGACAGTCGAACCTAGATGCTGCAGGCGTTGCCCGGCGGGGTGACTTGCCGCGTTGGCCATGTGGTCGCGCCAGCAGCAACGAAGTGACGCGCGAGGTCTGCATTGCCGAGGCGATCGTGAAGACCCATGTCAAGCACATCCTACGGCATCCGATTCTC
Organism: Burkholderiaceae bacterium; assembly: GCA_035331205.1. Lineage (GTDB taxonomy): Bacteria > Pseudomonadota > Gammaproteobacteria > Burkholderiales > Burkholderiaceae_C > Sphaerotilus. Next base: position 5,920 of record DAOLLE010000213.1, on the reverse strand, counting down.
CGCTCGCGCGTTCAGGCCGTGGTTTACCTCACGGGCTGTTCGGGTCGACGCGGGGCTCCACAGAGGCGGCGCCATTGGCTTCTCACGGACACTTCTAGCCCGTGCTCCAAGCGCGCGGGCGCTTCATGCCGGCAATCTTGCAGGCCTGAGCGACGTAGCCGTAGGGAAACAGTTCAAAGAGGCGCTTTCGACCTTGGCCGGGGTATCGCTGTTCGAGGTGACGCATGACATGCCGGGCGTCGGGCGTGACCTGGCGCTCTTGCTGCTGTTCGCGCATGAAGCTGATCACGAACCAGTGATCGTCTGTCAATGCGATTCCCTGCTCAGCCGCGATCTGGCCAGCCCACGTTGAAGTCCAGTCAGTTGGCTCCACGAGATAGCCTTCTTCGTCTTGCCGGGGCATCATGATCTCCTCCTGGAAAAGAAGTGCGCTTTCAGTTGCCGGTCGTCGCGCTCGTCCCTTGGGTGCGAATGAGAAGTCGGTTCAACGCTCAGCCACGCGAGTACGTCGGCGCCGCATCGCCACGCCGATGCGGTCCAGTTCGGTCTCGCCCAGCAGGCGTGCGGCCATGGGCAGCAGTTCGCCTTCTTCACGTCGGATGTGCGCCTCGTAGCGCTCAACGAAGGAAGAGACCAGTGCGGCGTCGACGATGTGGCCAGTCATCTCGCTGACGCTCAAGAGTTGAGGGCGCAGCGCGCCCCAGAGTTGCTCGAGCTTGCGGTGGTCGCCGCAAAGTGACGCGGTGAGTTCCCGAAGACACACCGCGTCCGACCCTGCCATCGATTCCAACAACGCCGGGAACAGATCGTGTTCCTCGTCTTCATGGTGGTGGCGTGCCGCTGAATCGAAGTAGCGCATGATGGCTCTGGCTGCTTCCTGCGCGTCACGGTCGGCGCCGTGACGCTGAAGGTGGGGCAACAGGCGCTGCAGGGTGGCGCACTGGTGCTGGACGCGACCGTGACAGGCTGCCAGCATCTCCAGCGGCACTTCGAAGCCAACGGCGGGTGCGCTGTGGCCTGGGATGGCGTGGGTCATCGAGTGGAGTCTCCGATCGGTCTTCGGTCTTCACGCGCCGCCTCGGGGGCGGGCTACGCGGCGGGCCTCGGTCTGTCCTGTCCCCAGCGCGCGCCGGCGGCTGGCTGGTGGCGCGATCGTCCGGCTTCGGGGCAGGGTGGGGCCCTGTGTCATATCCGCCAGCGTGGCGCCGTCCAGGGCCTTGAAGTAGCCGGCCAGCGCATCGTCGAAAAGGTGCTTCAGCCGGCAGGCCGGCGATAGCGTGCACGCGTTGGTCGTGGCGTCGAAGCACTCCACCAGGCGAAAGTCGGTCTCGGTGGCCCGCACCACATCGCCGATGCGGATCTGATCGGGCTCTGCCCGCAGCCTCAGCCCGCCGCCGCGTCCGCGCGTGGTCTCGAGCAGGCCACGGTGCGCCAGGTCGTTGACCACTTTCATCAGGTGATTCCGGGACAGCCCGTGCTGCTCGGCCAGTTCACCGATCGTGACCAGGCGGTCCCGATGTGCAGCGCAGTACATCAGCACCCGCAAGGTGTAGTCCGTGTATTCGGAAAGGCGCATGGGACCTCTTAAAGATGCATGCAGTGTATTGCTTTAAGGGTCGGTTGTCATTAACATGCACACACCGTACAGCTTTAGATTCGGCTTCGTCGCTTCCCCGAAGCCAGGTCTCCATCATGAAAAGCCCGTCAAGCGCCATTCCTCTCGTCCCGCAGGCCGGCGTGCCGAGCGCTGACGCCAGGGCGCCGAGCATGGAGTTCCCGCTGCCTGGCTGGCCGCTGTTCCGGCTGGGCTTCCGTCCGTTCTACCTCGGCGCGGCGGCCTTCGCGGCGCTCGCGGTGCCGTACTGGGTCGCAGCCGTTCTGGGCGTGGCGGCGCTGCCGGCGACGATGCCCCCGCTGTTGTGGCACGCCCACGAGATGCTGTTCGGCTTTGCGGTCGCGGTGATCGTGGGTTTCCTGCTGACGGCCGGAAAGGCCTGGACCGGCTTGTCCACGCCGCGCGGCGCCACCCTGGCCGTCATGGCGGCAATCTGGCTAGCGGCGCGGCTGGCAGCGCTTGGTGCGCCGTACGCCGTGTACGCGTTGCTCGATGCCCTGTTGCTGCCTTGGGTGGCCGGAGTGTTGCTGCGGGTGCTCTGGAAGTCGGGGAACCGCCGCAATCTCCCGTTGGGTGCCGTGGTCGTGCTGCTGGCGTCCTCCAACCTCGCGTTTCATGCGGCGACGCTGGGATGGTTCAGCATCGACCCCCTGCGCGCGCTGCACGCCGGCCTCGCTTTGATCGTGACGATCGAGTGCGTGATCGCCGGGCGCGTCATCCCGGCCTTCACGATGTCGGCACTGCCGGGTCGGCAACTCCAGACGCCGCCTTGGCTCGAGCGTGCTGCGCTGGCCACGACCGCGTTGTCGCTGGCGGCCTGGGTGCTGTTGCCCGTCAACCCGATCACGGCTGCAGGCCTCAGCTTGGCGGCCCTGCTGCACACATTGCGGCTGTGGCACTGGCAGCCCTGGCGCACGAAGGCGCGGCCCATCCTGTGGGTGCTGCATATGGCCTACGCCTGGCTGCCCTTGGGCTTCGCGCTGCTCGCAGCCGCTCAAATGGGCTTCGTGTCGACATCTGCCGGCATCCATGCCCTTGCCGTCGGCGCCACGGCTGGACTCATCGTTGGCATGATCACCCGGACCGCGCGCGGCCATACCGGCCGTCCACTCAAGGCGTCACGGCTTGAAGTGACGGCCTATCTGCTGGTCCTGGCTGCAGCAGTGGTCCGCGTGGCCCTGCCGATGCTTGCACCGGCACTCGCTGCCGACGCGCTGATCGCGGCGGCAGTCGCTTGGGCGCTGGCGTTCACCCTCTACCTTTGGCGCTTCGGCCCCTGGCTGGTGGCCAGCCGGCTAGACGGCAAGGATGGGTGACGCGACGCAGCGCTCGGGCTCTTCTACAAGCCGATCCCAGCCTGAAGTTTTTCAACGCATCACCAAGGCGCGGCTGCGCTCGCGGTGATGCCCAACTCCCCTGAAAGGTCCCGATGACTGCCACCCTGATCCAACCGACCCATGTGCTCGATCTGCGGACCATCCCGCCCCGCGAGCGCCACCCGCTGATCTTCGGCCGCTTCGACGGCCTGGCCGTCGGGCAGGCGCTGCAGCTGGTCAATGACCACAACCCGCAACCCTTGCACTACCAGTTCGATGACCGTTCGTACGGGCAGTTCGAGTGGACGGTGCTGGAGGCCGGCCCGTCGGTCTGGCGCATCCAGATCGCCCGCACCGCGGACGCCGTCAACGCGCAACCGGTCGCGCGAGGCGATTCCTGCTGCTCGGGCGGCGCCTGCTGCGGCTGACCTCGGGCGCCGTGCACGATGACCTTCGTCGTCACCGAGGCCTGCATCCGGTGCAAGTACACCGATTGCGTCGACGTCTGTCCGGTCGATGCGTTCCGGGAGGGGCCGAACTTCCTGGTCATCGACCCGGACGAGTGCATCGACTGCGCGGTCTGCGTGCCCGAGTGCCCGGTGAATGCGATCTTTGGTGAGGAAGACGTGCCCACGGATCAACAGCACTTCACCGCGCTGAACGCCGAGCTTTCCAGGGAGTGGAAGCCCATCACGAAGACCAAGCTGGCACTGCCCGATGCCGAGGAATGGAGCCGGATCGAGCGCAAGCTCGACGAGCTGAAGCGATGACTCGAGCCTCGACCTCTTACCGCCGGATTCCCCGCGAGCGCTGAGCATGTCCAAGCCCGCGAAGGTTATCCCCATCATGTCAGCGAGCGCTGAAGTAGAGGACAGCGCTCAGTTCGTCTCGATGTACCAGAAGCAGCCGACGATCTACCCTCGGGCGGTCAAGGGTTGGTTCGCGAACTGGCGCTGGGTGTTCGTGTGGCTGACGCAGCTTCTGTTCTATGGGTTGCCTTGGCTGCAGTGGAGTGGCCGGCAGGCCGTGCTGTTCGACCTCGATGCCCAGCGCTTCTACATCTTCGGCCTGCTGCTCTATCCGCAGGACCTGATCTTCCTGGCGGCACTCCTGGTGCTGTCTGCATTGGCGCTGTTCTTCTTCACCGCCGTGGCAGGCCGCCTTTGGTGCGGCTACACCTGTCCGCAGACGGTCTACACCGAGATCTTCATGTGGGCCGAGCGGAAGATCGAGGGCGACCGGGTTGCGCGCATGCGCCTGGACCAGCAACCGTGGCGGTGGCGCAAGATCTGGCGCAAGGGCGCCAAGCACTCGGCGTGGCTGTCGATCGCCTTGTTCACCGGGTTCAGCTTCGTCGGCTACTTCACGCCGATCCGCGAGCTCGCAGCGGACGTGGCGAGTTGGAACTTGTCCGGCTGGAACGCGTTCTGGGTCCTGTTCTACGGCGCCGCGACGTACGGCAACGCGGGCTTCCTGCGCGAGCAGATGTGCAAGTACATGTGCCCTTACGCGCGCTTCCAGAGCGCCTTGATCGACAAGGACTCGCTGATCATCACCTACGACGCGAAGCGAGGCGACCCGCGCGGATCGCGCTCGCGCAAGGCGGACTCGGCCGCTCACGGACTTGGAGACTGCATCGACTGCACGCTGTGCGTGCAGGTGTGTCCCACCGGCATCGACATCCGCAACGGGCTGCAGAACGAATGCATCGGCTGCGCAGCCTGCATCGACGTCTGCAACGACGTGATGGACAAGATGGGCTATGCCAAAGGGCTCATCCGCTACTCCACGGAGAACGGCGTGGTGAACGGCTGGACACGGCTGCAGATGTTCAAGCGCGCGCTGCGCCCGCGTGTGCTGATCTACGGCGCAGTGCTTTCGGCGGCCAGCGTCACCTTCGCAGCCAGCGTGGCGATGCGCAGCCCGTTCAAGTTCGATGTGGTCAAGGACCGTGGCGCGTTGGCCCGTGTGGTGGAGGAAGGCGCGGTTGAGAACGTCTACCGCATCCAGATCATGAATCGCACGGAGGCTCCGCAGACCTACCGGGTTGCCGCCTCCGGGATCGACGGGTTGGAGGTCGTGGCAATGCCGGCCAGCGCCGGCCCGGCTGCCGTGACGTCGACGTCGGTGAGCTTGCGCCTACCATTCGTCGTGGCGCAAGGGCTCGCAGGCCGGTCGGTGCCCGTGATGTTTGCGGTCACGGGCGTGGAGCCCACCTCCGGCACCAGCGCAGACCGATCGGCCATCCAGTTCGAGAAGTCGACGTTCTTCATCCCCCGCTGAACTGCGGGGGCCCAAGCTGTTGCGCGAAGGCGCGGCGCAGCAGCGCGGATGCGGTAGTGCGCGATTCGTTCGCCGAGGCTTGACAGGACTGGGTTCGCTCAGTGCTGATAGACCAGCCGACGGGCCCGACTTGGTCACCTTCGGTCGCCACCTGGTGCCTGCCGTTCAGTCAGATGAGTTGCCTTAGCACGCGGTGGGCGGTTGCTGCAATACCCGCCCACAGTAGCGTGCGCAGCGCCATCGCGCCGACGGTTCGCGTCTCGTAGGCACCACCACTCCATGCATGGACGCCGAAGGCGGCGAAGACCAGGCCGGTTGCGGCGGCGATGAAGACGGCCAGCGGTACCGCCCAGCGCCGCCGCTGCCAAAGCCCCAGACCGCAGGTCACGTAGGCGAACCCGGCGACGAAGTTGAACCAGAGCACGAAGGGCACTATGGCCCCGGCCGCCAGGCGCGCCGCTTCGCCACCGAACAGTGTGCGACCGCCGGACAGGACCGTCAGCAACCCGAAGAGCACTGCGACCCCTGCCAGTGACTTCACCAGCCAGTCCGCCTTGGATGTGCTCACACTCTTGCTCCTGGTTGACGGCTGCTGAAACCGGGCTGGCTCGGGTCAGAGGCTCAAGCCTTGCCCCGCCTCTTCTTCGGTCCGGCCGTCGCGGATGTGATAAATCCGCTTGAAGGTCGGGATGATCTTCTCGTCGTG
>DAOLLE010000212.1:0-6098 GCA_035331205.1 Burkholderiaceae bacterium | reverse complement strand
CCTGCACGTCCAGGCTGCGGTCGAAGGGCTCGAACTCGCGCCCGCGCGCCAGCTGGGCCAGCTTGTCGCGGCTGAGCGGCTGGCGCGGATGGCGCACTAGGGCCTTGAGCATCGAGAACTCGCCGGTGGTCAGCGAGATGACTTCGCCGTCGCGGGTCAGGCGGCGCAGCGCCAAGTCGAACTCGAAAGGGCCGAAGGAGACCGTCTGCGCCTCGCGCGAGGGGGCGCCCGGGGCCTCGATGATCGGGCGGCGGCGCAGCACCGCGTGGATGCGGGCCAGCAGTTCGCGCGGGTTGAAGGGCTTGGGCAGGTAGTCGTCGGCGCCGACTTCCAGGCCGACGATGCGGTCGACGTCCTCGACCTTGGCGGTCAGCATGATGATCGGCGTGACATCGTTGGCCGCACGCAGGCGCCGGCAGATCGACAGGCCGTCCTCGCCGGGCAGCATCAGGTCGAGCACGATCAGGTCGACCGTTTCGCGCGTCAGAATGCGGTTGAGGGCCTTGGCGTCTTCGGCCAGCAGCACCTCGAAGCCTTCCTGGGTGAGATAGCGGCGCAGCAGATCGCGAATGCGCGCGTCGTCGTCGACGACGGCGATGCGGTCGGTGCGCTGGGCGTTGGTGTTGGTCATGGGCGACGGCCTCCGAATTTGTAACAGGGGGGATTGTGCGCAGGTCCGCCCCCGTTTTTCCTGTGTTCTGACTCGCTGTTACATATCTTGCGAAGGCGTGTCCTGCCCCGTTCCGGCCCGGTCCGCGTTCGTTTCACCCCGCCGAGGCCATCGCATACGTGGCGGGATTGTGAAGGATTCGGCAGCGTTTGCGGGCTGGTGCACGGCGGCCGGCGGCGGCCATCGCATGACGCGGGTCAACAGCTGTGACGATGGCGCGTTGAGTAAATCTGCGGGGTCGAAATGGCGACCGCAGCGGGCGGCCGTGACCGTGGGCTGGCCGAACTTCCGGGTTTCCACCGACTCTGATGGCCATGACACTCCACCCTTTCGCGCGCGACCTGACGCACCGTCCTTCCTCCCTTGTTGCGTCCGCGCGTCGCCGCGGTGGTCTGCAGCCCTGGCTCATGGGAGCCGGTCTGGCCGTGGTCGGCCTGATGGGAGCGGCGGCGCAGGCGGCCGGCCCGGTCGGTCCGGCAGGCGGCGTCGAGACCCTGCGCGACAACCAGGTCAGCTTCACCAGCAGCGCCAGCATCGAGGTGCCCAAGGATGTGCTCTCGGTGACGCTGCAGGCCAGCCGCGAAGGTCCGGATGCCGCGGCGGTGCAGGCCGCGCTCAAGCAGATGTTGGACGGCGCGCTGGCCGAAGCGCGCCGTGCCGCGCAGCCCGGGCTGCTGGAGGTGCGCACCGGCAGCTTCAGCCTGTCGCCGCGCTACGGCCGCGATGGCAAGCCCAATGGCTGGACCGGCACCGCCGATCTGACGCTGGAGGGGCGCGATGTCGGCCGCGTGGCCGCGACCGCAGGGCGCCTCAACGCACTGGCGATCGTCGCCACCGGCTACAGCGTTTCGCGCGAGCTGCGTGAGCAGCACGAAGCGGCCCTGATCGCCCAGGCGATTCAGAAGTACCAGGTTCGCGCCGGCGAGATTGCGAAGCAGTTCGGCTTCACCAGCTACACGCTGCGCGAGCTGTCGGTGCAGACCGGCGACGGCGATGCGCCGCGGCCGCCGGTGCTGATGCGCTCGATGGGCATCGTCGCGGCGGACGCGGCAGCGCCGCTACCCACCGAGGCCGGCAAGGGCCTGCTGACCGCGACGGTGCAGGGCAGCGTGCAGCTGACGCGCTGACCCCGACCGGCGCGCTTCGCCCGCAGCGGCTGGCGCGACTTACTGCGCTGTCCAGCCGCCGTCCACGGCCCAGGACTGGCCGCGCACGTTGTCGGCCGCGGCCGAGCAGAGGAACACCGCCAGACCCCCGAGCTGCTCGGGCGTGGTGAACTGCAGCGAGGGCTGCTTCTCGCCCAGCAGGCGGCGCGTGGCTTCGGCGTTGTCCACACCGTCTTTGGCGGCGCGGGCATCGACCTGCTTTTGCACCAGAGGGGTCAGCACCCAGCCCGGGCAGATCGCGTTGCAGGTCACGCCGCTGGTGGCGGTCTCCAGCGCGGTGACCTTGGTCAGGCCGACCACGCCATGCTTGGCGGCCACGTAGGCGGCCTTCTGCACCGAGGCGACCAGACCATGCGCCGAGGCGATGTTGATGATGCGGCCCCAGTTGCGCGCCTTCATGCCCGGCAGGGCGAGTCGCGTGGTGTGGAAGGTCGAGCTGAGGTTGATCGCGATGATCGCGTCCCAGCGCTCGGCCGGGAAATCCTCGACGTTGGCCACGTACTGGATGCCGGCGTTGTTGACCAGGATGTCGACGCCGCCGAATTCGGCCGTGGCGTAGGCCATCATGGCCTCGATCTCGGCGGGCTTGCTCATGTCGGCGCCGTGGTAGCCGACCTTGACGCCCAGCGCCTCGACCTCGGCCTTGGGGCCCTCGACGTCGCCGAAGCCGTTGAGCACGATGTTGGCGCCTTCCTTGGCCAGGGCGAGGGCAACGCCCAGTCCGATGCCACTGGTCGAGCCGGTGACCAGTGCGGTCTTGCCTTTGAGCATGGATTCAGTCTCCGTGGGTTGGTTAGGATCCATTATCTCCAACGCACTTCGACGGAGGCTGACGCGCGCAGGCCCGCCTGACCGTCTCGGCGCTTCGCAACTTCATGAGTCAGCCCACCCTGCATCACGTCACCTGCCTCGGTCCGAAGGGCCTGCACCGCATGGCCTACTGGGAGTGGGGTGACGCGGCCAACCCGCGCGTGCTGGTCTGTGCACACGGGCTGGCGCGGCAGGGGCGCGATTTCGACACCCTTGCCACCGCGTTGGCGGCGGGCTGGCGGGTCGTCTGCCCGGACGTGGTCGGGCGCGGCCACTCCGATTTCCTGAAGGACCCGGCCGGCTACGTGATCCCGACCTACGTGGCCGACATGGTCACGCTGATCGCGCGGCTGAACGTCGAGCGCGTGGCCTGGGTGGGTACCTCGATGGGCGGGCTGATCGGCCTTGCGCTGGCTGCGCTGCCGGGCAGCCCGATCGACCGGCTGGTGCTCAACGACGTCGGCCCGGTGATCGAGTTCCCCGCGCTCGAGCGCATCGGCCAATACCTGGGCGCGTCGCTGCGCTGGCCGGACGAGGCCACGGCGGCGGACTACCTCTGGAGCATCTCGCAGAGCTTCGGACCGCACAGCCGCGAGCAGTGGCTGGCGCTGTGCCGCCCGCAGTTGCGCCCGGCGCCCGAGGGCGGCCTGATGTCGCACTACGACCCGGCCATCGCGCTGCCCTACCGCAGCTTCACGCCCGAGCTGGCCAAGGCCGGCGAGGCGCTGCTCTGGGCCTCCTACGACGCGCTGCGCTGTCCGACGCTGCTGCTGCGTGGCGCGCAGTCGGACCTGCTGTCGAGTGCCACGGCACAGGCGATGACGCAGCGCGGCCCGCGCGCGCGGCTGGTCGAGTTCGAGGGTGTCGGCCATGCGCCGACCCTGGTGGCGCCGGATCAGGTGGCCTGCGTGCGTGACTTCCTGGAGGCCGCAGCGTGACGGCGCCCCCGTCGCAGACCCTGTGTGCCTGATTTTTCGATGAAGACGACATTGCTGGAGCCGGGCCGGCAGGCCGCGGCCATTGTGACCTTGGCCAGCCGGGTGCCCGGCGATGAAGACCGCCCCGAGGGCGGCGCCGACGAAGAGGGGCTGCAGCGCGAATTGCAGCGGCTGCAGCGCGCGCGCGACTTCGCGGTGCCGTTGCTGACCGGGCGGCGCTTCGACACCGGCGAGGACGCGCTGGAGCACGCCGACGGCGTGGCGCAGATCCTGGCGGCCGTCGGCGCCGCACCGGCGATGCAGACCGCCGTCTACCTCGTCTACGCCGGCGACTTTCTCACCGACCCCGAGACGCTGGTGACCCAGCAGTTCGGCGCGTCCTACGCCAGCCTGGTCACGCACACCCGCCAGCTGGTGCGGGTGCAGCGCAACGCCCGCGACGCGCTGGCCGACGAGACCGACCCCGAGGTGCTGCGCCTGCAGCTCGAGCGGGTGCGCAAGATGCTGCTGGCCTTCTCGCGCGACCTGCGCGTGGTGCTGCTGCGCCTGGCCTCGCGGATGCAGACCCTGCGCTTCTACGCCGCGACCAAGACGCCCTGCCCGCGGGCGCTGGCGCGCGAGACGCAGCAGGTCTTCGCCCCGCTGGCCAACCGCCTGGGCATCTGGCAGATCAAGTGGGAACTGGAGGACCTGTCCTTCCGCTTTCTGCAGCCCGACGAGTACCGCCGCATCGCCCGCCTGCTCGACGAGAAGCGCGTCGAGCGCGAGCTGGGCATCGCCCGCGCCCGCCAGCGGCTCGAGGAGGCGCTGCAGCAGGCGGGGGTGGCCGCGGAGGTGCAGGGCCGCCCCAAGCACATCTACAGCATCTGGAAGAAGATGCAGGGCAAGAACCTGGACTTCTCGCGTGTCTTCGATGTGCGTGCGCTGCGGGTGATCGTCGACGACCTGCGCGGCTGCTATGCCGCGCTCAGCCGGGTGCATGAGCTCTGGACCCCCCTGCCCGACGAGTTCGACGACTACATCGCGCGGCCCAAGCCCAACGGCTACCAGTCGCTGCACACCGTGGTGCGCGACGAGGCGGGCCAGCCCATCGAGATCCAGATCCGCACCCGCGAGATGCACGACCACGCCGAAAGCGGCGTGGCGGCGCACTGGGCCTACAAGGAGGCGGGCCAGAAGGGCTACGCCGGCGTGAGCGCGGCGGGCGACTTCGAGGAGAAGGTCGCGCAGGCGCGGCGCGCCGTGCTGCAGCAGCTGCTGGCCTGGGAGCGCGACTTTGCCGGCGCCAGCGCCGCCGAGGGCGAGGCCCAGGGCGTGCCACAGGGCCTGTTCGAGGACCGCATCTACGTCTTCACGCCGCAGGCCACGGTGATCGAGCTGACCGCCGGTGCCACCGCGATCGATTTCGCCTACACGCTGCACACCGACCTGGGCCACCGCTGCCGCGGCGCGCGCATCGACGGCGTGCTGCAGCCGCTGAACACGCCGCTGCGCAGCGGCCAGACGGTGGAGATCAGCGCCGCGAAGGAGGGCGGGCCCTCGCTGGACTGGCTCAATCCGCAGCTGGGCTTCGTGCGCAGCCACCGTGCACGCGCCAAGGTGCGCGCCTGGTTCAACGCCAAGGCGCTCAACGAGACCATCGTGCGCGGCCGTGAGGCGGTCGAGAAGCTGTTGCAGCGCGAAGGCCGCACGGCGGTCAAGCTCGACGAGCTGGCCGCCCAGCTGGGCTTTCGCAACGCCGAGGCGCTGTTCGAGGTGGTCGGCAAGGACGAGTACTCACTGCGCCACATCGAGCAGCTGCTGCGTCCGGCCGAGCCCCCGGCGCCCGAGCCGCTGCCCGCGGTCAAGCGCTCGCGCGCGGGCGAAGGGGGCAGCGGTGTGCTGGTGGTCGGCGTCGAGTCGCTGATGACCCAGCTGGCGCGCTGCTGCCGCCCGGCGCCGCCGGATGCGATCGGCGGCTACGTCACCCGCGGCAAGGGGGTGGCGGTGCACCGCGCCGACTGCAGCAACTTCCGCCAACTCGCGGCGCGCTCGCCCGAGCGGGTGATTCCGGTCGATTGGGGCACGCCGCCGGTCGACGGACGCACGCCGCTGTACCCGATCGACGTTGCGGTGCTGGCGCAGGACCGCCAGGGCCTGCTGCGCGACATTTCCGAGGTCTTCGCCAAGGAGCGGGTCAACGTCACCGGCGTGAACACCCGCAGCGTGCGCGGCACCGCGTTCATGACCTTCACCGTCGAGGTCTCCGATGCCGCCCGCCTGAGTCAGGTGCTCGCCGTGGTCGCGCGGGTGCCGGGCGTGCAGACGGTGCGGCGCAAGTAAGTCCACCGGCGGGGCGGCACGCGGCGCACGCCGACATCCGCCGAAGAGACGGCGATCGATCGCGGGAATTGGATTGACGAATCCGATATTCGTGCTATAGTTCAAGGCTCTTCAGGCGCGTAGCTCAGCTGGTTAGAGCACCACCTTGACATGGTGGGGGTCGTTGGTTCGAGTCCAATCGCGCCTACCAGA
>DAOLLE010000211.1:0-6100 GCA_035331205.1 Burkholderiaceae bacterium | reverse complement strand
GGGTCGCCGAGCCATCGCCCCCGCGGACCTCCGAACTCACGCTCACGCGGCGGCGCGCCACGCTCAGGCGCCGCCGTGGGCCGCGATCACCTCGCGCACCAGCGCCTCGGGCGCGCCCTGCATGCGCGCGCTGCCCAGCCGGTCGATCACGACGAAGCGGATCTCCCCGCCCTCGGCCTTCTTATCCAGCCCCATCAGCGCCAGCCAGCGGTCGGCGCCAAGCGCCGGGGCGCGCACCGGCAGACCGGCGCGCTCGCAGATGCGCCGGACGCGGCCGACGAAGTCCGCCGGCATCAGACCCAGCCGCGCCGACAGGTCGGCCGCCATCACCATGCCGCAGCCCACCGCCTCGCCGTGCAGCCACTCGCCGTAGCCCAGGCCGGCCTCGATGGCGTGGCCGAAGGTGTGGCCGAAGTTCAGAATGGCGCGCAGCCCGCTCTCGCGCTCGTCGCTGCCCACCACCTGGGCCTTAATCTCGCAGGAGCGCTGCACCGCGCGGGCCAGCGCGGCCTTGTCGCGGCGCATCAGCGCGTCCAGATGGCCCTCGATCCAGTCGAGGAAGCTGGCGTCGGCGATCGGGCCGTACTTGATCACCTCGGCCAGGCCGGCGCTGAGCTCGCGGGGCGCCAGCGTGTCGAGGGTGTCCAGGTCGCAGATCACCCGCGCGGGCTGGTAGAACGCGCCGATCATGTTCTTGCCCATCGGGTGGTTGATCGCGGTCTTGCCACCCACCGAGGAGTCCACCTGCGCCAGCAGCGTGGTCGGCACCTGGACGAAGGGCACGCCGCGCATGTAGCAGGCGGCGGCAAAGCCGGTCATGTCGCCCACCACCCCGCCGCCCAGGGCGTAGAGCACCGTCTTGCGGTCACAGGCCTCGCCGAGCAGGCGGTCGTAGATGCGCTCCAGCACCGCGCCGGTCTTGCATTCCTCGCCGTCCGGCAGTTCCAGGCGCAGCACCCGGCGGTGCAGCGGCGCCAGCGCGGCCTCCAGGCGCTGGGCGTACAGCGGCGCCACGGTGACGTTGCTGACGATCAGCGCGGTGGCCGAGCGCGGCAGGCCGGCCCAGCTGGCGGGATCGTCGAGCAGGCCCGAGCCGATGACGATGTCGTAGCTGCGCTCGCCCAGATCCACCGCGACGACGCGGCGGTCGGCGGGCACACAGGCCGGGGAAACGCTGGAATTCGTGGGGGTGGAGGGGGCGGTCGACATGCGCGCCAGTTTAGCGGGGCAGAGGACGCACCCGCCGCTCCCACCGACCACCCCGATTTCGCTGGTCCGGCTCAGCGCGGCAGTCGCACGCCGACGGTGGCCGGCACTTGGCTGGGGTCGACGACGCCCGCCAGCTCCAGCTGCATCAGGATCATGTTGACCATCGTGGCCACCGAGGGGCGGCCGGTCTCGATGATGAACTGCGCCGTCTCGCGGTACAGCGGGTCGCGGTCGCGGTAGAGGTCCCGTAGCCGCTTGAGCGGGTCGGCCACCTGCAGCAGCGGGCGCTGGGTGTCGTGACGCAGGCGGCGGAACAGCTCCTCCGGCGTCGCCCGCAGGTAGATCACCGTGGTGTGGTCGCGCAGCGCCTGGCGGTTGGCCGGACGCAGCACCGCTCCGCCCCCGGTGGCCAGCACCTGCCCGGGCCGCTGCGCCAACTCGGCAACGACCTGCTCCTCCAGGTCCCGGAAGGCGACCTCGCCCTCGCTCTCGAAGAAGGACCGGATCGACCGCCCGATGCGGCGCTCGATCTCGTGGTCCACATCGACGAACGGCACCCCCAACGCCTGCGCCAAGTGCTTGCCGGCGGTGGACTTGCCGGCGCCGGGCATGGCGACGAGGCTGATGGTGCGAAACACATCAGCCCGCTGAGTACTGGGCATCGACATTTCCTTCGGGGCGCGATTTCGACACGGCAGATTGTCGCAGCCATCTGCGGGCTCGCACTGACCGTGCGGAACGGCAGAAAAGACAACAGGCTGCCGCAGCAGCCTGTTGCGCGAACTCACCGGGATCGGAAGGTCAGTTCGGATCCGTGCAAGACGGACGATAGCCAAAGGGACTGATTACCCCGGCCGGCGGGATCGACTGGTTGGTGAAATCCTCAGCCAAGCCAGGAACCACAAACATCGCCTCCGTCATGGACGCCGTACCCGACACCACGGCTTGCACCTGCAGGCGCACCTCAACCCAAGGCACGTAGCTCTCCGCGAACAGCAACGTCAAGGTGGCGCGACCGTCGGAGCCCGTGGTCACCACACCGCTGCTTGTATCCAGTGAAATCACGTTGCCAGGTTCCAGGCGACCATTGCCATTCACATCTTCCGTGGCGCTGTCCAACACGCCGTTGAACGAACGAGCGTCGTTGTCGCCGTGACGCGCATCCTCGTTCTGGCAGGAGATAAAGGCACCCGCCGGCAGCCACTTGACGCCGCTCGAGTCCGTCGTGAGCGTCACGCCATTCCAAGGCGACACGATCCATGAACTGTCATCCTCGCTCCACACCATTCTCCCCTTCCGATACGCGTTAGGAAGAATTCGCACGGAAATACTCGCCCCCGATACGGCCACGCCGTTGGCGTCTGTGACGTAGACGGTCCACAGTTTCTTGTAGGTCTGCAGATCCGCATTCAAGATGGTATTACCCGTACCCAGCGCAATGAACAACGCCGACCGACTCACGGTCAATGTCGCGGTGCCCGACACGCTGGAGCCACTGGCCACAGTTCCACGAAGAACGACACCACTGGAAGCCGTACTGGTGGAACCTGAGGCGTACTGAACCGTTGCCAAGCCATTCACGTCGGTCGTGCCGCTGGGCTGCAGGAAATTGCCGCCACTGGGGTCGACATCCCGACTGAAGTTCACGGTGATTCCGGGAACCGGATTGGCGTTCGCATCGGTGACCTTGGCGACCACCTGAGCTTGATTGGTGGTGCTGCCGCCAGAATTAGGCCCAATCGCTGTCGGCGTTATCTGCAGGACCAATTTGCTGGGCGTGGTCGCCACAAAACTAACCGGCAGTGAAGCCTGAGCGGTGCCGGACGCCAGCGTTGCCAGGATGGTCGCCGGCGCCGCCGATGTCGACGTCACATTGACGGTCGCGACTCCGGAACCATTGGTCGTCGCCTGCACAGACGACAGAGTACCCCCCGTCGTCGTGAAGTTGACGACCTTCCCGGAGACACCCACCCCCGACTGCCGATAGAGCACGGAGACAGCCTGAGACGTGTTGACCGGAATTGCGGTCTGTGCGGCCGGAGAGGTAAAGCTGAAGTCCTCGCCGGAAACCACCACGGTGGCGGCCGAGCTCGCACCCAAGCCACTGAACGTCACGGTATCGGTGCCGGCCTTGCTTGCGGCATAGGTAACAGTGGCCTGCCCTTGCGCGTCCGTGTCCACTGTCGACTTCGACAGCGCGTTGCCCATCGAACTGACGATCGACAGTCTGGCGCCCGAGATCACCGCTCCACTCGAATCCGTGGCCTTCACACTCAAGGTGCTCGACGAACCGAAGGCCACCGTCGTCGCCCCGGACACGTACAACTTCGTCCCCTCCACCGGGAGGGTCAAGGTGCTGGATGCGCTGCCCGTGGTTGCAGTGATCGTCGCCACCCGGTTCGACTTGTTGGCACCCGAGGTGAACTTCACCGTCGCCACACCGGCACTCGAGGTGGTCGATGCCGGATTCAGCAAGGTGCCGGAGTCCGCAGAAAACACGATCGGAACATTGGCCAAACCGACACTTCCAGCGCCCTTGACGATGGCCGTAATCGTGACTTGGTTGCTCGTCTGGTCACCCGCTGTCGGCGCCGCGGTCGAATCGGCGAGCAACTCAATGCTCGTGGCGCTGTTCGATGTGAACGCTGCCGATCCGGTCAGTGTGGAACCAGACGACGTCGAGCTCGCCGTGAGCGTATCCGTTCCATAGGCCGAGCCGGAAATTACCGTCAGCACCGTGGAGACCATCCCGTTCGTGTCGGTCGTACCCGAATCGGTACTCAATGCCACCAACGACTTGCCAACGGAGAAGTGAACAGTGACTCCGGAAATACCGTTGCCAGAAGCATCCGTCACCTTGGCCGTTGCTGTCACCGGCTGGTTTACGGTAACCGTCGAGTTGTGCGTGAGCGTGACCGCAACCAATGTCGGAGTGGAGCCGGTCGATCCTGTCGACCCGCTGCTGCCGGATCCATTACCGAATACCGACGTCCCAGAACTCCCGCCACCGCCACCGCAGGCGGCAAGCAGGATGATCATGCAAACAGAAATCAGCCAATTGATCAGCTTCATGGGAATCGAGCTCCACCCTTTTTCGACCTGAAATGTGCACCCATCACCGCGCTGCCGCATTGCGGTCCGTGATCACCTTGGGCGTCAGGAATACCAGCAACTCGGTCTTGTTGGCCGTGCGCGTCTTGTTGCGGAACAGCGCGCCCAGGTAAGGAATATCGCCCAGCAGCGGCACCTTGTTGACCGACTCGGTTTCGTTGGTCTCGAAGATGCCACCGATCACCACCGTGCCGCCGTTTTCGACCAGCACCTGCGTCTTGACGTGCTTGGTGTTGATCGCATAACCGGCGGTGGTTTGCTGGCCGACGCTGTCCTTGTTGACGTCGACGTCCAGGATGATGTTGCCTTCCGGCGTGATCTGCGGGGTGACTTCCAGCTTCAGGTTGGCCTTGCGGAAGGAGATCGCGGTGGCGCCGCTGGAGGTGGCGGTCTGGTAGGGCAGTTCGGTGCCCTGCTCGATCAGCGCCTTGACCTGGTCGGCGGTGATGACCCGCGGGCTCGACACCAGCTTGCCCTTGCCTTCGGCCTCCAGCGCGGAGAGCTCCAGGTTCAGGAAGCGATTCGATGCCGCACCGAACAGCGACAGCGCGAAGGTGGCCGCGGTGGCGCCGCCCATCGAGCTGGTGTTGGCCGGCAGGCTGACGAACTGGGTGTCGGTGTAGGCGGAGGCCGCCGAGGTTTGGCGCGTGATGTCGCCCAGCGAGGTGTAATTGCCGCCGATCGCCACGTTGTTGTTGCCCGCCACGCGCCAGCCAGGCACGCCACCGTTGACGCCGCGCAGGTCATTGCTGCCCAGCTTGACGCCGAGCGAACGGCCAAAGGTGTCCTCGGCCTCGACGATGCGCGCCTCGATCATCACCTGGCGCACTGGCACGTCGATCTTGGCGATCAACGCACTGACTTCCTCGAGCTTGCCGGGGATGTCGCTGACGAAGATCTGGTTGGTGCGCATCTCCGCGATGACGCTGCCGCGGGGTGACAGGATGCGGGTGTTGTTGCCCGAGCCACCCGTGCCGGTCAGCTGTTGGCCGGTCAGACCCTTGGCGACGTCCTCGGCCTTGGTGTAGTTGAGCTGGAACGACTGCGTGCGCAGCGGCTCGAGCGCGGCCACCTGGGCCTTGGCCTCGAGGTCCTGCTTTTCCTTGGCGGCCAGCTCGTCCTTGGGCGCGACCCAGAGGACGTTGCCGGACTTCTTCACGCCCAGGCCCTTGGCCTGCATGATGATGTCCAGCGCCTGGTCCCAGGGCACGTCCTTGAGCCTCAGCGTGACGTTGCCGTTGACGCTGTCGCTGGTGACGATGTTGAAGTTGGTGAAGTCGGCGATCACCTGCAGCAGCGAACGCACCTCGATGCTCTGGAAGTTCAGCGAGAGCTTGTCGCCGTTGTAGCCTGGACCGGCGGTGAGCTTTTGCGGGTCGACCTTCTGCGGCCGCACTTCCAGCACGAACTGGTTGTCGGTCTGGTAAGCGCTGTGTTCCCAGGCACCGCGCGGCTCGACGGTCATGCGCACGCGGTCACCCACCTGCACCGTCGAGACGGCCTGCACCGGCGTGCCGAAATCGGTCACGTCCAGGCGCTTGCGCAGGTTGGCCGGCAGGTTCGAGCGCAGGAATTCGACCACCAGGTTCTGACCCTGCTGGCGGATGTCCACGCCGACCTTGTTGTTCGGCAGGTCGACCACGACGCGGCCGGCGCCGTCACGGCCACGGCGGAAGTCGATGTCGCGGATGCGCTCGGCCTGGGTGTTCTGCGGCTCGGCGAAGTGCAGCGGCTCGCCGCTGGCCGGCGCGCTGCCGGCAGCGGCGGCCGGCGCGGCGGT
>DAOLLE010000210.1:0-6104 GCA_035331205.1 Burkholderiaceae bacterium | reverse complement strand
AAAAGCAGAAGGTCAAGCGCATGTACGGCGTGCTGGAGCGCCAGTTCCGCCGCTATTTCGCCGAAGCCGAGCGCCGCAAGGGCAACACCGGTGCCAACCTGCTGCTGATCCTGGAATCGCGTCTGGACAACGTGGCCTACCGCATGGGCTTCGGTTCGACCCGTGCCGAAGCGCGTCAGCTGGTGTCGCACAAGGCGCTGACGGTCAACGGCGAAGTCGTGAACATCCCGTCGTTCCTGGTCAAGGCCGGTGACGTGGTGGCCGTGCGCGAAAAGTCGAAGAAGCAGCTGCGCATCGCCGATTCGCTGAAGCTGGCCGAGTCCATCGGCATGCCGGGCTGGGTGGGCGTGGACGCCACCAAGATGGAAGGCGTGTTCAAGAAGGCCCCGGACCGCGACGAATTCGGCGCCGACATCAACGAATCGCTGATCGTCGAACTGTATTCGCGTTGATGCCCCCGTTCGCAGCGGTCGCGCCCGACGGCGGGCTGCTGCAGCGCTCGCATCGTCGTCAGCCGCTCCCGGCGGCTTTCCGGGAACCTCCAGTCCTCAGCCTTATCGGTGTAACGAGCCGAGGGTATTGACAGGAACCATCAATGCAAACCAATCTGCTGAAGCCCAAGGCCATCAACGTCGAACCGCTGGGTGGACACCGCGCCAAGGTGATCCTCGAGCCGTTCGAGCGGGGATACGGCCACACCCTGGGCAACGCGCTGCGCCGGGTGCTGCTGTCGTCGATGGTGGGCTATGCCCCCACCGAGGTGACCATCGCCGGCGTGCTCCACGAGTATTCCACCGTGGACGGCGTTCAGGAAGACGTGGTTCACATCATGTTGAACCTCAAGGGCGTGGTGTTCCGGCTGCACAACCGTGACGAGGTCACCCTGGTGCTGCGCAAGGAGGGCGAGGGCCCGGTGCGCGCCGGTGACATCCAGACCCCGCACGACGTCGAGATCATCAACCCGGATCAGGTCATCGCGCACCTGGCCCAGGGTGGCAAGCTCGACATGCAGATCAAGGTCGAGAAGGGCCGTGGCTACGTCCCCGGCAGCATGCGCCGCTACGCCGACGAGCCGACCAAGTCGATCGGCCGCATCGTGCTGGACGCCTCGTTCTCGCCGGTCAAGCGCGTCAGCTACACCGTCGAAAGCGCCCGCGTCGAGCAGCGCACCGACCTGGACAAGCTGGTGATGGAGATCGAGACCAACGGCGCCATCTCGCCGGAGGAAGCGATCCGTGCCTCGGCCAAGATCCTGGTCGAGCAGCTGGCGGTCTTCGCCCAGCTGGAAGGTGCCGATCTGGCCGCCTTCGACACCCCGGCGCCGCGTGCCCAGCACTTCGATCCGATCCTGCTGCGTCCGGTGGACGAGCTGGAGCTGACGGTGCGCTCGGCCAACTGCTTGAAGGCCGAGAACATCTACTACATCGGCGACCTGATCCAGCGCACCGAGACCGAGCTGCTCAAGACCCCGAACCTGGGTCGCAAGTCGCTCAACGAAATCAAGGAAGTGCTGGCTTCGCGCGGTCTGACCCTGGGCGCCCGCCTGGAAAACTGGCCGCCGCAGGGCCTCGACAAGCGCTGATCCTCGGCGCCTCACTGTTTGGAAATCAAGGGCGCGACCGCAAGGCGCGCCCGGTGCACCCGGCGGTACCTGATCCGGCCGCCGGTTTTACATAAGGAAAGGAAAGCACCATGCGTCACGGAAACGGCCTTCGCAAACTCAACCGCACTTCGTCGCACCGTCAGGCGATGCTGCGCAACATGGCCAACTCGCTGATCGAGCACGAGGCCATCAAGACCACCGTGCCGAAGGCCAAGGAACTGCGCCGCGTCGTCGAGCCGCTGATCACGCTGGCCAAGACCCCGACCGTCGCCAACCGTCGCCTGGCCTTCGACCGCCTGCGCAACCGCGACAACGTGGTCAAGCTCTTCGACGTGCTGGGCCCGCGCTTTGCCGCGCGTCCGGGCGGCTACACCCGCATCCTGAAGATGGGTTTCCGCGTCGGCGACAACGCGCCGATGGCCTACGTCGAGCTGGTCGAGCGCAGCGAAGAAGCCGCGCCGGCCGCCGAGGCTGCGAAGGCAGAGTGAGCGCCTGACCGATCCGCGCCGTCTCGCTGAGGCGGTGCCGGAGCGAGCGCCCCAAAGGCCGGCATTTGCCGGCCTTTGTCATTTCCGGGGGCGCGGGCCTGGCTCCCGCCCGGAGTCGCCGAGGTCGGCCTGCATCCCCCCGGACCCCTTGAACCAAACCGGGTCCGGCCGCATCTGAGGCAGGGCAGCATGTGCTGCCTTTCGCTGTCCGGCGCACCGCCGGCCCGTTGCCATGAAACGCATCGTCCTGTTCCTCCTGACCAACCTGGCCGTGATGCTGGTGCTGGGCATCGCGTCGAAGCTGCTGGGCGTCGACCGCTTCCTCACCGCCAACGGGCTGAACCTGGGCGCGCTGCTGGGATTCGCACTGCTCATGGGCTTCGGCGGTGCGACGATCTCGCTGCTGATGAGCAAGCCGATGGCCAAGTGGAGCACCGGCGCGGTGGTGATCAACGACTCGCCCGAGCCGATGCACCGCTGGCTGGTCGGTACCGTCGCGCAGTTCGCGCAGCGCGCCCAGATCGGCATGCCCGAGGTGGCGATCTACGAGGGCGAGCCGAACGCCTTCGCCACCGGTGCCTTCAAGAACTCCGCATTGGTGGCGGTCTCGACCGGCCTGCTGCAGACGATGGGCCGCGACGAGGTCGAGGCGGTGATCGGCCATGAGGTGGCGCACGTCGCCAACGGCGACATGGTGACGATGACGCTGATCCAGGGCGTGATGAACACCTTCGTGGTCTTTCTGTCGCGCGCGATCGGCTACTTCGTCGACCGCGTGCTGCTGAAGAACGACCGCGAAGGCCCCGGCATCGGCTACATGGTCACCTCGGTGGTGCTGGACCTGCTGCTCGGCCTGCTGGCCTCGATCATCGTGGCCTGGTTCTCGCGCCAACGGGAGTTCCGCGCCGACGCCGGTGCCGCTGAGCTGATGGGCTCGAAGCTGCCGATGATGCGTGCGCTGGCCCGCCTCGGTGGGTTGGACTCCGGCGAGCTGCCGCAGAGCGTCGCGACGATGGGCATCGCCGGACGCCCCAGTGGTCTGCTGGCCCTGATGAGCAGCCACCCGCCGATCGAGGAACGCATCGAGGCGCTGCGCAACGCACGCTGACCGAGGCGCGGCGGCCCAAGGGGCTCAGTAGCGGCCGGTGACGCCCGCGAGCCGCAGGTAGACGTAGGCGCACCAGGCCACCACGGCGCGGCGCAGCACCCTCACCCAGCCGCGCTCGTGCAGCACCTCGTCGCGGGCCACCTCGCGCGAGGCCTCGACGGCGATTTCGACCTCGCGGCGCAGTTGGCCGGCGAAGGCCTCGTCGCGCACGATCAGGTTCGATTCGAGGTTCAGCAGCAGCGACAGCGGGTCGATGTTGCTGCTGCCCACGGTGGCCCACCGGTCGTCGACCACCATCACCTTGGCGTGCAGGAAGGCGGGGGTGTACTCGTGGATGCGCACGCCGTGGTGCATCAGCTCGGTGTAGAGCACCCGGGCGGCCAGCGCCGCCAGCCGGTAGTCCACCTTGCCCTGCAGCAGCAGGTGCACCGTCACGCCCCGCTGTGCCGCGGCGCACAGCGCGCGGCGAAAGTCGGCGCCAGGGTAGAAATAGGGCGACACCAGCCAGATGCTTTGCTGTGCCTCGCGGATGGCCTGAATGTAGGCCCGCTCGATGGTGCGACGTTGGCGGAAGTTGTCGCGCACGACGAAGGCGCAGCTGACCGGCCGCTGCGGTTCGGCGGGCAGGGCGGGCGGGCGCAGGCGGCGCGTCAGGCGCAGCCGGCCCCACAGCTCGCGCACCTGGCGAAAGGGTTTGCGCGCGGAAAGGATCGCCCGTGCCTCGCTGCGCCAGTCGTGGCCGAACCAGGCGCGCGACCACATGGCCCGCACCGCCTGCTCCATCGGCGCGACGACCGGGCCCCGGGCCTGGACGGCGAAGTCCAGCCGCGGGGTGTCGCTCTGGCCGTGGTGCAGGTCGAAGTGGTCGTCGATCAGGTTGATGCCGCCGGCAAAGCCCACCTCGCCGTCGACGACGCAGACCTTCATGTGCAGGCGCCGCAGCTGGCCGGGCTGCAGCCAGTGCGTCCAGCGTTCCAGCGGACGGAATACCGCCAGCGCGACGCCGCTGCCCGCCAGCACATCGGCGAGGGTCGCCAGCGATTGGTGGCTGCCGAAGCCGTCCACCACCAGCCGGACCCGCACGCCGCGCTGCGCCGCCGCGCGCAGCGCGTCGACCACGGCGCGTGCCGGTCCGCCGTCGTGGTAGATGTAACTGGCCACCCAGACCTCGTGACGCGCGCGCCGGATGGCCGCCAGCATGGCCGGAAAGAGCGCTGCGCCGCCGCGCAGTAGCTGCACCTCGTTGTCGCCGCTGAACACGGGCCGGCCGACCAGGTACCAGCCCCAGTCGGGTTGCCCGGTGCTCCCCGCGCCGGCCCCGTCCGCGGGCGGCGGGATCGGCAGGGGCGGTGGGGCGGCGCGGGGCATCGGCGTGCTCGGCTTCTCAGGCCAGCGTGAGCTCCGCGACCAGCGGCAAGTGGTCCGACATGCGCGCCCAGCTCGGGCCGCGCGGCACCGCCATCGCCACGCAGCGCAGCCCGCGCAGGTAGACGCGGTCCAGTGCGAACAGCGGCATGCGCGAGGGGAAGGTCAGCGGGCTGCGCGTCGCGCCGGGTGGCGCCGCCCGCTGCAGGCCGTGCGCGGCGATCGCCGGGTCGAGCCGCTCGCTCCAGTCGTTGAAGTCGCCGGCCACCAGCAGCGGAGCGTCAGGCGGCACCTCCGCGCGCAGGTAGGCGCCCAGGCGCTGCGCCTGGCGCACCCGGCTGGCGTGCACCAGGCCGAAGTGGGCGACGATGCAGTGGATCGTGCGACCCTGCCAGCTCACCCCGACGTGCAGCAGCCCGCGCTGCTCGAAGCGGTGGTCCGACACGTCGTGGTGGCCCACCTCGCCGAGCGGCCAGCGCGACAGCAGTGCGTTGCCGTGCTCGCCGTCGCGCGTCACCGCGTTGGTCCGGTAGGCCGATTCGTAGCCCTCCGGCGCCAGGAACTCGGCCTGCCCCTGCTCCGGCCAGCCGAACCAGGTGTGGTCGAAGCGCCGCGCGTCGCGGTGGTGGAACAGCCGCACCTCCTGCAGGCAGACGAGGTCGGCGTCCAGGGCCTTGATGCCCTGGCCGAGGTTGTGGATCTCCAGTCGCTTGCCCGGCCCGAGGCCGCGCACGCCCTTGTGGATGTTGTAGGTGGCCACGCGCAGGCGGGGGGGCGAGTCGGCACCCCCCGGCGCTGCGGTGTGGCCGCTCGCGACGCTGCGCCGCAGGGCGCTGGCGCCGTGGCCTGTCTTCATGCCGGTCCTCCGATGGCGTGCATGGTCGGTGCGAATGGGGCGTCGGTCAGGCGAAGCCACCGCCGCGCCGCGGCAGCTGCAGGATGGCCTCGGCATTGCTGGGCGAGAAGCAGCGATCGGCCGCCTCACGCCAGGGCAGCCAGACGTGGGCCAGATGTTCGCGCGGCGCCAGCCGGACCGGGATGTCGCGCGGCACGCGCAGGCCGAAGACGTGCTCGGTGTTGTGCGTGACGCCCGGTGCGTAGCGGTGCCGCCACACGGGGTAGATCTCGTAGACGTTGCTCAGTCGCCAATCCTGCAGCGCCTCGTCCGGCACGCCGGGCGAGCCGACGACGATGCCGGTCTCCTCGGCCACCTCGCGTCGGGCGGTCTGCGCCGGCGGCTCGTCGAGCGCATCCAGCGCGCCGGTGACGCTCTGCCAGTAGCCGGGCCGATCCGCCCGCTCGATCAGCAGCACCTCGCCCTGCGCGGTGTGGATCACGACCAGGACGGACTCGGGGATCTTCGGCGGGCGGGGGGCGGTTTCGCTCATGGGCGAGAAGGATAGCCGCAGCCGCCGGCCGTTCAACGCAGGGCGGCCACTGCAGCGAGCGCGGCACTCAGGAGCAGCATCTGCGCCGCGGCCGCCGCCTGGGCCAGCCAGGCACCCAGGCGGTGGCGTCCGGCCAGCGCCGCGATGCCGCC
>DAOLLE010000209.1:0-6111 GCA_035331205.1 Burkholderiaceae bacterium | reverse complement strand
CCGGGCGCGCCAGGCCCTCGGCGCCGGCATCGGCCTGCGCCTGAGCGACATCGAGCCACTGCCGGTCCAGGACTCCCGCCTTCTTGTCGTGCCTGCGGAGATCGCGTCGCCGAGCCACCCCGAGCTCGACCGCATCGCCCTGCCCGAGGCGCACCGGCCACAGCAGCAGGCGCTGGCCTGAGCGCCCCAGCCACGGCCGGAGCGAACCTCGAACGGGAAAAGCAACGCCCTCATGTCGGCAGCGCGCGCAGGCGTTGCCCGACAGCATCGGCGCGCCGCGACTGTTGGATGACAGCCGCGGCGCTGGCCTGACACGGCGGACACCCGGCCCGCCCTGCACGACGTGATGTTCTTCACGACCGATCGCACACCCTGGACCCTGCGGGTCCAAATCCCCCGGCTTTTCCTCCTCGGCGGATGACAGCGTGTAGGAATTCGACTGACACGGTGGATGGCAGATGTCGTACTCAAGCTGTGGAAGTGAACTGATGTTGCAAGCCAGTTCGAGTCTTCACAATTCATCTCACGTTGATACCGAACCGCTGCCAAGCAACACCCCCCGCAAGGAGCCCGTCATGAACACCGAACAAATCCTCTCCGAAATCCGCGAAGCCAACCTGTCCTACCTGATGCTGGCGCAAAGCCTGATCCGTTCGGACCGTGAACAGGCCCTGTTCCGCCTGGGCATCTCGGAAGAAACCGCGACGCTGCTCGAAATGCTGTCGCCGGCGCAGATGATGAAGATCGCCTCGGGCAACACGCTGCTGTGCCGCATGCGCTGCGACGACGATCTGGTCTGGAACCTGCTGACCAACCACGGCAAGAGCGCCGCCAACGACAGCGTCTCGCGCCTGCACGCCAGCATCCTGATGGCAGGCCGGCACCGCGAAGCGGCCTGATTTCACCACCGACACCACGCACCGCGCCACAGACAGACACTGGAGGAACCCATCATGCGCACGAAGAGCATCCTGTCCGAAGCCAAGCAGATCGAACGCGCCGTCACGCTGATCAAGCTGGGTGCCCGCCTGCAGGTGCTGGAGTCGGAAACCGATCTGTCCTACGAGCGCCTGCTGCGCCTGTACAAGGAAGTCGCTGGCAAGTCGCCGAGCAAGGGCCAGCTGCCCTTCTCCACCGACTGGTTCATGACCTGGCAGCCCAACATTCACGCCAGCCTCTTCCTCAACACGCACGAGTACCTCAACAAGGTGGCCGAGCTCGACGAGATCGACACCGTGATCAAGGCCTACCAGCTCTACCTGGAGCAGACGCAGGCCCAGGGCCTGGAGCCCCTGCTGTCGGTGACGCGCGCCTGGCGCCTGGTGAAGTTCGTGGACAACGGCATGCTGACGATGACCAAGTGCTCCAAGTGCGGTGGCCATTTCGTGACCCACCCGCACGAGATCGCCAAGCACTTCGTGTGCGGCCTGTGCAACCCGCCGGCGCGTGCCGGCAAGGGCAAGGCCAGCGGCGCGCTGCAACTGCATTGAGCCCACCGGTTCGGATCGCTTCCTCCTGGCACCGCAAGGTGCTTTCAACGGGTCTGCCAAGCAGACCCGTTTTTTCTGGCTTTTCCGGTCTCAAGCACATCGCCACAGGGTCGATAGTTCTCCCAGACTCCGCGCGCTCCCCGCGCGCCCGCTGGCAATGACGACCATGGCATACATCCCCCTGTCACCCGAGCACCTGCGCCTTGGCGACCCGCTCCCTTTCGGGGTCTACGACGCCAACGGCATGCTGCTGCTCCCGGCGCGCGGCGTCATCCAGAACGACAGCAAGCTGGCGTTGCTGCGATCCAAGCAGCTGTTCGTCGACGAGGACGAGTCCTACCGCTGGCGCTCGAGCTTCAAGAGCACCGTGGGCAGCCTGATCCGCACCAACGCCTCGCTGCAGCACATCGCGATCGCCAACCTGCGCCGCGACCGCGCCGACCCCGGTGCCCAACGCGAAGAGCGCGTGACCGACAGCTGGGACAACCTGATGCTGGCGCTGTCGAGCGCTCTGCGCGGCGCGGCGGGCCAGCCGCGCTGGCTGGAGACCACGCGGCAGTGCCTCGCTCAGGCCCGCGCGGTGGCCACGCGCTCACCGCACGCGCCGCTGTATTTGCTGGTGCAGCACGCCCAGCACTCGCACGAACAGTACAGCAGCCAGCACGCGATGCTTTGCGCGCTGATCTGCGAGCCCGTGGGTCGGCTGCTGGGCTGGTCGGCCGACGAGGTCGACAGCGCAGTGCACGCCGCGCTGACGATGAACGTGGCCATGACCACGCTGCAGGACAACCTGGCCAAGCAGCGCCTGCCGCTGAGCGCCGAGCAGCGCGAACGCATCGCCGGCCACTCGCTCGACAGCGCCACGATGCTGGCCGCTGCAGGAGTGACCGACGCGCGCTGGCTCAAGGCGGTGCGGCTGCACCACGACGCCAATCTCGCGACGCGTCCGCTCGCCACGCTCGACGCGGCCAGCCGGCTGGCCCGGCTGATCCACACCGTCGATCGCTTCACCGTCAAGTTCAGCCGCCGAGCCAGCCGCGGGCCGATGTCGCCGCTGGCCGCGGCGCGCAGCGCCTGCGTCGGCCCCGACGGCCAGCCCGACGAAGTCGGCGCGGCCATCCTCAAGGCACTGGGCATGTACCCGCCGGGCAGCTACGTGCAGCTGAACAACGGCGAGGTCGGCGTGGTGCTGGCACGGGGCCAGCGCGCCAACGAGCCCTTGGTCGCCGCGCTGGTGGGCGCCAGCGGGTTGCCACTGAACGCGCCGGTGCTGCGCGACACCGCCAGCGCCAGCCGGGCGGTGGTCGGCTCGGTGATGCCCGACGCGATCCGGGTGCGGCTCCAGCACGAGCAGCTGCTGGCGCTGCTGTGAGCCGACGTGACGCCGCGCCGCAACGCCGTGACTCGCCCGCCTGAGCGGCCCGCGGATACCGCAGCCGAGCCCGCGGGGTCCGGGCGCGCCCTGCACCTGCCCTGGCCCCTGCCCGCGCTCGCGGCCTGGTCGAGCGCCTGGGCGCTGGCCACAGCGGGCCCACGCTTCGGCCTGGACGCGCCGACCGCGGTGATCGCCGCGCTCTTCCTGAGCAGCCTGGCCGGGCTGCTGACGGTGCTGGCCGGCGGCTCGCGCTGGCGCGGCTGGATCGTCGCCGCCGGCTTTCCACTGTCCTTTTCGCTGCAGCGGCTGCTGCACGGTCTGGCCGCTCCCGAGGTCGCTGCAGCACCCCTCGTCGGCAGCGCCCTGCCCTTCGACCGGCTGCCGGCCTGGGCCTGGCTCGTGCCGCTGGCGCTGTTGCTGCTGGCCTACCCGCTGCGGGCCTGGCGCGACGCGCCCTTCTTCCCCACCGAGGCGGATGCGCTCGACGGCCTGGCCGAGGTCGCGCCGCTGGCGCCTCAGGCGCAGTTGCTGGACGCGGGCTGCGGGCTCGGCCACGGCCTGCAGGCGCTGCGCCGGACCTACCCGCAAGCCCGCCTGAGTGGCGTCGAGTGGAGCTGGCCGTTGCGCGCGCTGGCCGCCCTGCGCTGCCCCTGGGCGCGCGTGCGCCACGGCGACATGTGGGCCAGCAGCTGGGCCGAGCAGGATTTGGTCTACCTGTTCCAACGCCCCGAGAGCATGGCGCGCGCTGCTGAAAAGGCCCGCGCCGAAATGCGCCCGGGCAGCTGGCTGGTGAGCCTGGAATTCAAGGTGCCCGGCCTGCGCCTGCACGCGCTGCTGCAGCGCGAGGACCACCGGCCCGTCTGGGTCTACGCCCCGGCGGGCCCGCGCCGCAAGCACTGAGCGCGTCGGCCGGCAGTGCGCCGCCCGGGGGCGAGTTTTGCCACATCGGGCCGTTCGCAGCACTCAAGTCACCCGGGGCGGTGTCCGATATGCAAAACACACCCCCTTCTGAACCGGAAAGCAACCCATGTTCGTCATCGTCGGCTGGCTCGTCGCCCTGGGCTGCATCTTCGGCGTGTACATCGCGCACGGCGGCAACATCGGCGTGATCCTGCACGCGCTGCCCTTCGAGTTCATCACCATCTTCGGTGCGGCAGCCGGCGCCTTCCTGGCCAACAACCAGATGAAGGTGGTCAAGTCGTCGATGGCCGGGCTGGGCCGCTGCTTCAAGGGCAGCAAGTTCAACAAGGCCCGCTACATGGAGCTGCTGTCGCTGATGTACGACCTGCTCCAGAAGGTGCGCAAGGAGGGCCTGATGTCCATCGAGAAGGACGTCGAGGACCCACACAGCTCGGCCATCTTCCAGAAGTACCCGGCGGTGGGCAACGACCACCACGTCACCGAGTTCATCACCGACTACCTGCGGATGATGGTGTCGGGCAACCTCAACGCCCACGAGATCGAGAGCCTGATGGACCAGGAGATCGACACGCACCACCAGGAGGAGCACGCCGCGGTGGCGGCGATCGGCCGCCTGGCCGGTGGCCTGCCGGCCTTCGGCATCGTGGCCGCGGTGCTGGGCGTGGTGAACACGATGGGCTCGGTGGGCCAGCCCCCGGCGGTGCTGGGCGGGATGATCGGCTCGGCGCTGGTGGGCACCTTCCTGGGCATCTTGCTGGCCTACGGCTTCGTCGAGCCGCTGGGCGGCCTGCTCGAGCAAAAGGTCGAGGACGCCGGCAAGGAGCTGCAGTGCATCAAGAGCACGCTGCTGGCCAGCATGCAGGGCTACGCCCCGCAGATCGCCATCGAGTTCGGGCGCAAGGTGCTCTATTCCGGCGATCGCCCGAGCTTCACTGAGCTGGAATCGCACCTGAAGAAGAAGTGATGCGCAGGCCAATGCCCATGCTGATGCACAAGCCGTTGCGCGATCCAGGAGCCCGTCATGGCCGGTGACGCCAAGAAACTGCAACCGATCATCGTCAAGAAGATCAAGAAAGGTGGCCACGCCGCACACGGCGGCGCCTGGAAGATCGCCTACGCGGATTTCGTGACCGCGATGATGGCCTTCTTCCTGCTGATGTGGCTGCTGGGCTCGACCACCGAAGGCGACAAGAAGGGCATCGCCGACTACTTCCAGTCGCCGCTGAAGGTCGCGCTGATGGGTGGCGGCTCCGGCGCGGGCGACGCCTCCTCGCTGCTCAAGGGCGGCGGCACCGACCTCTCGCGCCAGGGCGGCCAGGTCAAGAAGGGCGACGTCGAGGCCAAGCACAAGACCTACAACCTCAAGGCCCTGAAGGCCGAGCAGCGCCGTGCCGAGCAGGCCCGCCTGAGCGAGCTGAAGGAGAAGATGGCCGAGGTGATCGCCAACTCGCCGAAGCTGGCCGAGTTCAAGTCGCAGGTGCGCCTGGACATGACGCGCGACGGGCTGCGCATCCAGATCGTCGATGACCAGAAGCGGCCGATGTTCGACAGCGGCGCCTCCGACGTGAAACCCTACATGCGCGAGATCCTGCGCGCCATCGGCTCGGTGCTGACCGAGGTGCCCAACCGGCTGACGCTGGAGGGCCACACCGACGCCAAGCCGATGGGCAACGGCCTGGGCTACAGCAATTGGGAGTTGTCGTCCGATCGGGCCAACGCCTCGCGCCGCGAGCTGCTCGCCGGCGGGCTGGACGACGCGCGCATCCTGCGGGTGCAGGGCCTGGCCGCGAGCGTGCCCTTCGACCGCCAGGACCCACTCGATCCGATCAACCGCCGCATCAGCATCATCGTGATGACCCGCGACGCCGAGGAGCGGTTCTTCCAGTCCGGCGACGCGCCCCTGCCCGAAGAGGACGCCGCCAGCGCCCCCGCAGAAATTTCAAGTTCTGCGCCGCCGAACCGATAAACACGGGGTCAATTTTCGACCCGTCCCCGCGACCCGCCCGCATCCAGATCCCCAAGGAGCGCACATGACCGCCTCTACCGACCTCAAGTTCCTGGTCGTCGACGACTTTTCGACCATGCGCCGCATCGTGCGCGGCCTGCTCAAGGAAATGGGCTGCAACAACGTCGAGGAGGCCGAAGACGGCGCCGTGGCGCTGAACATGCTCAAGAGCGGGCGCTTCGACTTCGTCGTCAGCGACATCAACATGCCCAACATGACCGGCTTCGAGCTGCTCAAGGCGATCAAAGCCGACGAGGGCCTGCGCCACCTGCCGGTGCTGATGGTGACCGCCGAGGCGCGCAAGGAGGACATCGTGCTGG
>DAOLLE010000208.1:0-6117 GCA_035331205.1 Burkholderiaceae bacterium | reverse complement strand
ACCTTCGGGCGCTCGACGTCGAGCAGCGTCATCAGCTCGGCGCGCAACCGCCGGTGCCCGGCTGGCGTCATGTAATTGCGTGCGCCCGCCGGCAGGGGCGGCAGGCCGGGGGCGCCGTCCTCGTCGTCGGCGGCGTCGCTGTCGCTCTCGCGCGTGAAGGCCTTGTTCATCGGTCGCGGTGAATCGGTGGAAGCGAAAGGGGCGGCGGATCGGGTCGTTGCGACGGCGTGGGTCACCGCCGGTCGGTGATTGTGCCGCGCCGGCTGCGGCGAACGCATTTCGCACACCGGGGTCCAACCGGTGTTGAGACAACCGCACCGGATGTGCGGATTTCGCGCTTGGTTTGCGCAGTTGTTCACAACTTGCGGAACCCTGACGCCTCAGGCCCGGGGGGGTCGATGCCGAAACACACAGCAAGTCGACTCAGCAACCCACCACTGGAAAGCAGCGATCTTGACCCATTCGAGCTCGCCCATCACCTCCCTGAGGGCCATCTACATGTCTCGTCCCCACTTTGCCCAAGACCCCGTCGACCCCTTGTTGACCACGCGCGAAGCCGCGCTGCGCCTGGGCGTGTCCCTGCGCACCGTCCAGTTGTGGGTCGAGGCGGGCACCCTGCCCGCGGGTCGCACGCCGGGCGGGCACCGGCGCATTCGCCTGTCGGCCGTCGAGGCGCTGGCGCAGCGCAGCGGCCTGCGTGCCGCCGCCGACCCGAATGCAGGCGGCTCCGGTGGCAACGCGCCGCTGGATGTGCTGCTGGTGGGCGCCTCGGTCGACCAGCTGCAGGCCTGGCAGGAGGCGCTGCAGTCGCTGGGCGCGCTGATCCAGCTGCGCGGCGCCAACAACGGCTACACCGGCATGCTGCAGCTGGGCCGCAAGGTGCCCGACCTGTTGGTGACCGACCTGTCGATGCCCGACATCGACGGCTACGCGATGCTGCTGACCCTGGCCAGCCTGCACGAGTACGGCGCGATGCGGGTGCTGGCGATCACCGCGCAGACGCCGCAGTACATCGCCGAGCGCGGCGGCCTGCCCGAGCGGGTGCGCGTGCTGCACCAGCCCGCGCCCGCACAGGCGGTGCGCAGCTGGGTCGAAGGTGAACTGGTCCGTGCTGGTCGGCCGATTTCCCTGGGTGTGGTGACATGAACGACGCCTTCCGCCTCCTGTTCGACCAGGTCAAGAGTGGCGTGGTCTGGGTGCAGCGCAACGGCAACGTGCGCTACGCCAACAAGGCGGCGGTTCAGTTGACTCCGTGCATGCTCGGGCGTCCGTTCATGGACCCCGCGGTCGACCGTGCGATCCGCTCGGCCGGCGACGGTCTGCTGAAGCTGCCGTTCCAGTTCGAGATCCGCACGCAGGAGCTGCGTCCGGACACGGTGCGCGCGGTGATCATTCCGGCGCCGGTGGGCAACGACCTGATGCTGGTGCTGAACAACGTTTCCGAGGAGCGTTGGTACACCCAGGCGCTGGAGAACCTGATCCGCTACATCGAGGCGGAGATGGCGCAGCCCATCGAATTGCTGGTGGCCGACCTGGCGGCGATCACCGCACCGGGTGGCGCCTTGGCCGACCTGCCGGGCAGCCGTCTGGGCGCGAACGCGCAGGCGCTGTCGGGCAAGCTGGGCAAGCTGCGTGATCTGGTCAAGGTCTTCGGCAGCGGCGCGATCCGGCGCGACGACCGCATCGTGATGGCCAAGCTGGTGCGCGATGCGCTGCAGCAGGTCGCGGCGCTGCTCGACGAGCGCAACGTCACGATCACGATGGCCGAGATCGACGAGGAGGTGACCGTCTACGGCAGCCCCGAGTGGCTGGCCCGCGCGGTGGTCGAGTACCTGGAGCACGTCGTGCAGCAGGCGCGCCGCGGCTCGGTGGTCGAGCTGTCGCTGACCGGCACCGGTACGCGCGCGCTGTTGCGCACGCGCAACCGCGGGCTGTTCGTGTCGAGCCACGCGCGGCGCAGTGCCTTCGTGCCCTTCGGCGTGGGCGATGGGGTGGGCGACGCCAAGCAGCGCATCGGCATGGCGCTGGCGCGCTATGTGGTGGAGCAGCACGGCGGCTCGGTGCGCATCGAGGACGAATTCGATGCGGTGGACTTCGTGATCGAGGTGCCCGCCGGTGCGCCGGCCACACAGGACGCGCAGATGTCCATCGAACAGGCGCAACGCTACGCCCGCGACATGGCCCAATTGATGGCGCGCGGCGCGCAGCGGCGCGCTGCGCCGAAGAAGAACGGCACCTCGGGCTGATCCCGGGGCGGCCGACGCATCGAAACCTCCCAGGAGCCCGACATGACCCACCGCATCCTGATCGTCGAAGACCAGGCCGACATCCGCAAACTCATCCGCATGACGCTGGAGTTCGGCGACTTCGAACTGCACGAGGCCGCGGATGGCGAGTCCGGTCTGAATCTGGCGCGGGCGGTGCGCCCGCATGTGATGCTGTTGGACGTGATGATGCCGGGGCTGCTGGACGGCTACCAGGTCTGCCGCCACATCAAGCAGGACCCACAGCTCAAGGCCATCCAGGTGATCATGCTGACCGCGCGCGGGCAGGCCACCGACGTGGCCGCGGGCGAGGACGCCGGTGCCGACGCCTACCTGGTCAAGCCCTTCAGTCCGTTGGAGCTGATCGATCGGGTCGAGGCGATGGTGTCGCCCAATGCCCTGTCCTGACCCGCTGCGATCGTGAGCGCCACCCCGCCACCGCCCGCCGTGGCCCGGTCTCCCGAGGCGGGCGGCCTGTACGCCGTCGCCATCAGCGCGGCCGCGCCCGACGCGATGCTGGCCACCACCGAGGCCGGGTGCATCGAGTGGGCCAACCGCGCCAGCGCCAGCATCTTCGGCCGAGCGCCCGAGGAGCTGCTGGGCGGCGACATCGGCGCGCTGCTGCCGATGTTCGCGGCACAGCCCATCGGCGAGTGGATGGGGCAGTACGGCATCGCCGGCCGGGTGGTGGGCATGGCCACCGACGGGCTGCGCGTGGACGGCACCGGCTTTCCCTGCGCGGTCTCGGCCAGTGTCTGCGAGGTGCCGGGCGGGCGGCGCTACATCTTCCTGGTGCGCGACACCACCGACAGCAAGTGGGCCGAACAGGAGCTGCTGCTGCGCGAGCGCGCGCTCGAATCGGCCGCCGACGGCATCACGATCGCCAGCATGGAGCTGCCCGGCCAGCCGGTGATCTACGCCAACCCGGCTTTCTGTCGCATCACCGGCTACGACGTCGACGAGGTGATCGGGCGCAACTGCCGCTTCCTGCAGGGCGAGGAGACCGACCCCGCGACCTTGGCCGAGATCCGCGACGCGATCCGCCAGTCGCGCTCCACCCGCGTGGTGCTGCGCAACCACCGCAAGGACGGTGGGGTGTTCTGGAACGAGCTGCGCCTGTCGCCCGTGGTGCGCGAGGACGGCCGCGTGACGCACTACGTGGGCGTGCAGACCGACATCACCGAGCGCATCCGCGGCGACGAAGAGCTGCGCCAGCGCACCGAGCGGCTCCACACCATTTTCGACCTCAGTCCGGACGGCTTCGTGGCGCTGGACGAGCGCGGCGTCATCACGGTGGTCAACCCGGCTTTCGAGCGCATGACCGGCCTGGCTGCGAGCGAGCTGGTCGGCCAGCCCGAGCGCTTCCTGGCCGAGCGGCTGGCAGCAATCAGTCGCGGCAGCGAGCCGGCCGAGGCCGGCGACGCCACGGGCTCGGCGCCGGAGGCCCTGCCGCTGGTCGAAGGCGGCGCGGTGCCCGAGCGCTCCTTCGGCGGCGAACTGCTGCACCTGTGCGCTCCCACGCCGCGCACGCTGCTCAAACGCGTGCGCCACAGCCGCGGCGCCGGCCATGAGACGGTGATGTACTTCCGCGACATCACCCGCGAGCTCGAAGTCGACCGCATGAAGAGCGAGTTCCTGTCGATGGCCGCGCACGAGCTGCGCACGCCGATGGCCAGCATCTTCGGCTTCACCGAGTTGCTGCTGCGCCGCCAGTTCGACGAGCACCGCCGCCAGGACATGCTCTCGACCATCCACCGCCAGGCCGGCCTGCTGATCAACCTGGTCAATGAGCTGCTGGACCTGGCGCGCATCGAGGCGCGCCGCGGCAAGGACTTCCACCGCCGCGTGCAGCCGCTCGGCCCGATCGTCGAGTCGACGCTGGCCGGCATCCTGGTGCACAACGACCCGCGCAAGGTGCAGGCCAGCCTGCCCGACGAGCCGATCCACGTGCTGGTCGACGAGGCCAAGCTGTCGCTGGCGCTGACCAACGTCATCTCCAATGCCTACAAGTACTCGGCCAAGGACCGGCCGATCCGCCTGTCGCTGCTGCACCGCGAGATCGACGGTCGGCCGAACGTGGGCGTGTGCATCACGGACGAGGGCATCGGCATGTCGCCCGAGCAGCAGGCCCGCCTGTTCGAGCGCTTCTTCCGCGCCGACACCTCGGGCAACGTGCCCGGCACCGGGCTGGGCATGACGATCGTCAAGGAGATCGTCGAGCTGCTCGACGGGCGCATCGAGGTGGACAGCGCCGTTGGCCGCGGCACCACCGTCACGCTGTGGTTCCAGGTGCTGGCCGAGCCGGCGCCGTTGTCTCCTCGGCCGTTGGCGACACCTGGGCTGGCCGGCCTGGCCACGCTGACCGCCGGGCCCGCCGCCCCGCGTGGGTGACATTCAACTTTACAAAGTACGCATCCGGGGTCAACCGGTCGAGGCGATCATCCGGGCCACGTTCCTGAAGTGCGACCGTTGCCATGAATGCCCATGTGTTGATGATCGACGACGACGCGCGCCTGACCGCGATGGTGCGCGATTACCTGCAGCCCAGCGGCTTCACCGTCAGCACTGCGGGTGACCTCGCGCAGGGCCGGGCCGCGTTGCAGCGCGAGGGCGTCGATGCCCTGATCCTCGACCTGATGCTGCCCGACGGCGACGGCCTGGACCTGACCCGCGAGCTGCGCGCCGACGCGCGCTGGCGCTCGCTGCCGCTGCTGATACTGACCGCGCGCGGCGAGCCGATGGACCGCATCCTCGGCCTCGAACTCGGCGCCGACGACTACCTCCCCAAACCCTTCGAGCCGCGCGAACTGCTCGCCCGCCTGAAGGCGCTGCTGCGCCGTGCCGCGCCGCAGGACGACGACTCGGTGCTGCGCTTCGGCCGCCTGGAGATCGACATCAACGCCCGCCAGGTGCGCGTGGACCAGCGCATCTGCGAGCTGACCAGCTACCAGTTCGACATCCTGCTGGTGCTGGCGCAGGGCGCCGGGCGGGTGATGTCGCGCGACCAGATCATGGACGCGCTCAAGGGCCACCCGATGGAGGCCTTCGACCGCAGCATCGACGTGCACGTCTCGCGCATCCGCGCAGCGATCGAGGACGATCCGAAGACGCCGCGGCGCATCCTCACGGTGCGCGGCGCCGGCTACGTCTTCGCTCGCAAGCAGGACGCCGACATCGGCTGAGCACGAACGCCCGTCGGCGCCGCTTCGAGAAGGACCGATCCCATGGCGCTGCGCCACCTCTACCTGCGCATCTACCTGACGCTGCTGGCGCTGCTGCTCGTCTTCGCGGGCGTGGCGGCGGTGCTGGTGCGCCGGCACACCGAGTCCGAGCGCGGGCGCATCGAATCCGCCGTCAGCGAGCGCACCGCCGCCTGGGCCGCCCTGCTGGGCAACGCGCTGCCGCCGGCCGACGCGCCGCTGGCGCGGCAGGCCGAATCGCTGCGCGACTGGTCGAACCGGCTGCGCATGCCGCTGGCGCTGGACGACGCGCAGGGCCGACGCATCGGTACCTCCGACTTCTTCGCCCGCCTGGAAGGCGAGGCCGGACTGCGGCCCGCTCCCGCCGACCCGGCCGGTGGGTTGCGTGGTGCGGGTGGTGCGGGTGGTGCGGGTGGTGCGGCCGACGAGCCGGTGCCGGTGGGGGCGGCGATGCAGCGCAGCGCCGTCGGTCAGCGTGTGCCGCTGGCCGATGGCCGCGGGTTGTGGGTGGCGACGGCGCGGCCGAAGCCGGGGCTGCCGCACCTGAACCTCAGCCCGCCCTGGGTGCGAGGCGGGCCGGACGGTCCTCGTGACGGTCCCCGCGAGGGCCCGCCCGACGATGGCCCGCCGCCGCGTTCGGCCGGTCCGGGCCC
>DAOLLE010000207.1:0-6163 GCA_035331205.1 Burkholderiaceae bacterium | reverse complement strand
TGCTCCTGCCCGTCAGCGGCGTAAGAACCAAATCAGAGAGCTACGCATGTAGAACCGCCTGAGGATGGCTTGCGGACGGGGGTTCGATTCCCCCCGGCTCCACCAGTTTTCATCGAAGATCGACGTCACGAGGCCGTCGCGGTGCCCCACCGCGACGGCCTCGCCGTTTGCGCACCGGGTGCGCGCGCTCACCGAGAAACGCCACCTGGGCACGCCGGCAGCGCCGCAGGGCACGACACAGTCGCCATACCAATCCCGCATTCGGGTGGCGGGAGACCCTGTTTCGCCTGGGCCAACAAGGCAGGATCCACACTGGGAAAACCGACGAGAACGGGCCTCGCGCCACAGCCACCCTTTGCCCCCGAATACCCGGACACCCGCCAGGGTTCACCCGTGGGAATCACGTCACCCCGGTTCGCGACACACGCACCCGCGCAGCGAATGCCGCGGTGGCGGCGGATAAATGCCACATTCCTGCCGACACCTTGCCAAGGAAAACCCAGCCAAATCCAATTCGGGCTTCCCAACATCGGCGGTTTGCGGTGAGAATATCAACATCGATGGTTCTTCGAGGATCGGCCCGGGTGGCCCAACCCGGGCAAGCTCACAGTGGTTCCATCGATGGTTACTTCGATCGAGACTCGCGAAGCCGCCCGTATCCAGACCCCTCGAGGCGGCAGACCCAACGGATCAGTTCAAGGATATTCCCATGGCCACCTACCAGGAACTCATCGCGCAAAAGCAGGCCCTGCTGCAACAGCAGGCCGAACTCGAGCGCCAGATCGCCGCCCAGCTCCAATCGCAGCGCAGCGACGCCATCGAGAAAGTGCGGGCACTGATGGCCGAATTCGGCCTGAGCGCGGCCGACATCGCACCGCCGTCGAAGCCTGGCCGCAAGCCCCGCGCCCAGTCGACCGGTGAAACCGTTCGCAAAGTGGCCGCCAAGTACCGTGATCCGGCCACGGGCAACACCTGGTCCGGCCGTGGCCTGAAGCCGAAGTGGCTGGCCGCCGCACTGGCCGAGGGCAAGTCGCTGCAAGACTTCGCGCTCTGATTCGACAGTCTCGAGCGAGAAGCCCGAAGCGACGCGCAGGCGGGATTTCTTTCGATGGCTCATTCCGGAGCCATTGAGTTACTCCCCCCGGCCTGAGCGCAGCAACCTGTGTCAGCCCCGCGCCAGCCGCGGGGCTTTTTCTTTTCCGGCCTGTCAACCTCCGACGGCCCAATACCGCTGGCGCCCGCCGACACCCCGCAATGCCCCGCAGCCGAACTCGGAGGCCGCAGCCCGACACGGCCGGCCGGATCGCGAGATTGACCGCGCGGTTCGATGGGCACGGCACCATCGAACCGCTCGGCCTGTGCGGCGGCAAACCCGGGGCCCGCCTGGACTGCGCGGAGGCGCCCGGCAGAAACCGGATTGAAGCCGGCCCAAGGACGCCCCCCCCGAACGCCGCAAGCGGCGCGTTTGCAATCAAGCAACCCTGCGCACGAAAGCCATTCATAACCCGAGAAACTTCAGCGCGAAACATCGTTCCCAGTGAACCCGCACAGCATCGCCGCAGTGCACCGACTTTTTCCCCAACCAACGCGCCGGCCCCCCGCGAGAATCGCCACCGATTTGACGGCAGCGCACGCGATGCCGGTCCCTGTCGCGCGGGTCGCAGCCTGGGCGCAACGTTTCCCCGCACACAGAGAGGTGGCCACGACGCCATCGGGCATCGGCTCTAGAATTGCAAAAAATGCAATCTACTGTGACAACCGGTATGTCCTCCTCTGCGAACGCCGTGGCGACGGTCGATGGTGCTCGGCGGCGCTGGCTGGCCCGCGCGGGCGGGTTCGGCTGTGCACTGGCCCTGGCCGCCTGCGCCTCGCCGGAGCAGCCGGGCAGCGGCACAGGCTCTACACAGGCTGCGCCCACGACGCTGCCGCCGGCACCGGGTGCCGACCAGTCCGACCCGGCCGTCGATGCCGAGCTGGCGCCCCACCAGTTCTCGCTCGACCTCGGCCTCGTGCCCGATGGCGATGTGCACCAGTACGCGGAGCAGATCGGCCACGCCCTGCAGGCGGCCACCTCGCCAGCCTCCCTGCCCTGCACCTGCCGGGTCACCAACGCCAATCACCTGAACGCCTACGCCTTCCCGGGCGGCACCATCGGCATCACGCGCGGCCTGCTGCTGGCGCTCGAGGACGAGTCCGAGCTGGCCGCCGTGCTTGCCCATCAGCTGGCGCACCTCGCCCTCGGTCATGTGCAGCGGGCCCTGCCGCGCAGCGAGACCCGCAAGCGGCTGCTGGCCACCACGGTCGCCGCCAGCCAGGAATCGGCCTGGGTGCCGACCCTGGGCCTGAGTGCGCCGCTCGGCGACAGCCCGCTGCTGGCGCATTTCACGGCCGAGCAGGACGTGGCCGCCGATGCGCTGGCGGTGCGCCTGCTCGCCCGCGCCGGTTACGTACCGCAGGCCCTGCCCACGCTGCTGGACCGGCTGGCGCAGCGGGCGAGCAGCCAGAGCGCGCTGCTGGCGGGGCTGACGGCGCGGCACCCCCTGGACGACGCTCGGCGGCAGGCTGCTCGCCAGTCTGCCCAGCAGGCGGCCCAGCCAGCCAGCCATCCAACGCCCCGCCCGGTCGACGGTGGCGCCAGCCCGGCCGCGCGGCGGCGCAGCGAAGCGACCCGCTGGGCCGAGCAACTCGCCTGGCTGCAGCGTCAGCGCGAGGCGGTCGAGGCCTGCCAGCTCGGCGAACTGGCCATGCTGGAGCGCAACCCGGCCCAGGCGCAAACGCACTTCGAGGCCGCGCAGGCTGCATCACCCACCGACTACGCCAGCCTGCTGAGGCTGTCGCAAAGCCTGCAGGCACAGGGACTGACCCGCGAGGCGGCACCGCTGGCCGACGCCGCGCGCAGTCACCATCCCCGCGAAGCACAGGCCCATCGACTCGCAGCAACGCTCTACCTCGGCCTGCGCGACGGCGCGAAGGCCTGGCTGGCTCTGGAACAATACGACCGGCTGTTGCCGGGTGACCCGGGCGTGATCTTCCTGCAAGGGGTGGCGCTGGAGTCGCTCGGGCGCACCCGCCACGCCGCCGAGCACTACCGCACCTACCTGCGTGTCACACAGGAGGGGCAGGCGGCGCAATACGCCCTGTCGCGCATCAAGGCGCTTGGCTACTCCCCCTGAATTCGACCCGACCGACCATGACCGACACCCCTCGCCCACCCCGCCCGATGTGGCAGATCGTTCTGGGGCTGGTGGCCGGGGTGCTGATGGTGCTGATCGCTGCTCCCCTGCTGATGCCGAACCGGGCGGCAGCCCCCGCGCCGACGGCAAGGTCCGGAGCGACGCTGCTGCCCTGGCAGACCGAGCTGCGGCCCGGTGGTGGGCTGGGGGTGTTCGGTCTTCAGCTCGGAGGCGACGGGGCCAGCTCGCTCGACGACGCTCAGGCGCTCTGGCCGAGCGAGGTGCTCAAGGTGGCCCTGCTGACCGGTCGCGACGGCTCGCTCGCCGTGGAGGGCTACCTGGAGTCGATCCAGGTCGGCGGCCTGCAGGGCAAGCTGGTGCTTGCGGTGGTGGTCGAACCCGCGACGCTGGCGGCCTGGGCACAGCGCGCCACCGGGGCCGAGTTCAAGCCCAGCGGGGCCCGCCAGGCCCATCTCGACCACAACGACCTGACCGAGGCGCGCCGCCAGCCGCTGGCCGCGCTGGCCTTCTTGCCCGCAGCCCGGCTGGACGAGGCCACCGTCGTGCAGCGCTTCGGCCCCAACCCGCAGCGCATCGAGACCACCGACGGCGCGCTGCACCTGCTGTACCCGGCGCGCGGCGTGGCAATCACGCTCGACCCAAAGGGCCAGGACCGCCCGGTGCTGCAGTACGTGGCGCCCACCGAATTCCAGCGCCGCCTGCTCGCGCCCCTGCAGGCGGCCGCAGCGGCCAGCGCCCCGGCGTCCGGCGCTCACTGAGCTCAGCGGCGCCGGCCGAGGTGGGCAGGCGCCTGCCGCACAATCCGCCCCGCACCTCCCCTTCCCACTCTTTCTTTGACTCCCAGGAGCATTTCATGGCGATGGACGTGATCGACTACGAAATCAAGGGCGCCGAGATGCAGTTCGTCGAGATCGAACTCGATCCCGGCGAGGCAGCGGTCGGCGAGGCCGGCAGCATGATGTTCATGGACGGCGGCATCGCCATGGACACGGTGTTCGGCGACGGCTCGCAGCAAAGCGGCGGCTTCTTCGGCAAGCTGCTGGTCGCGGGCAAGCGGCTGATCACTGGCGAATCACTGTTCACGACGGTCTACACCAACCACGCCAGCGCCAAGCAGCGCGTGGGCTTTGCGGCCCCCTACCCCGGCAAGATCCTGCCGATGGACCTGCGCAAGCTCGGTGGGATGTTGATCTGCCAGAAGGACGCCTTCCTCTGCGCCGCCCGCGGGGTGAGCTTGGGGATCTACTTCCAGCAGAAGCTGTCGGTGGGCTTCTTCGGCG
The DNA here is from genome assembly GCA_035331205.1 of Burkholderiaceae bacterium. Taxonomy (GTDB): domain Bacteria; phylum Pseudomonadota; class Gammaproteobacteria; order Burkholderiales; family Burkholderiaceae_C; genus Sphaerotilus. Next base: position 1,689 of record DAOLLE010000207.1, on the reverse strand, counting down.
GCGAGGGCTTCGTGATGCAGAAGCTCGAGGGCGACGGCCTGGCCTTCGTGCACGCCGGCGGCACCGTGGTGCGCCGCGATCTGGTGGCCGGTCAGGTGCTGCTGATCGACACCGGCTGCGTCGTGGCCTTCACGCCGGGCGTGAACTTCGAGATCCAGTACGTCGGCAAGATCAAGACCGCGCTGTTCGGCGGCGAGGGCCTGTTCCTGGCCAAGATGACCGGCCCGGGCACCGTCTGGCTGCAGAGCCTGCCGTTCTCGCGCCTGGCCAGCCGCATCTTCGCCGCAGCGCCGCAGACCGGCGGGGGTGGCCGGGAAGAGGGCTCGCTGCTCAGCGGAGCCGCCGCGGGCGGGTTGCTGGGCGGCGTCTTCGGTGGCGGCGACGACGACTGACGGCGCCGCCTTCACCCAAAGGGTCCATAGGAAAAGGGCGGCCCAGCCGCCCTTTTCTGCTTCCGGCCCTACGCGCGCCGGATCGGCACCCGAAGCTCAGCGCACCACCAGCACCGGCACGCTGCTGTGCGTCAGCACCTTCTGGGTTTCGCTGCCCAGCAGCAGCGCGGCCACGCCGCGGCGGCCGTGCGAGGCCATCACGATCAGGTCGGCCCCCTGCTGCTTGCCGAAGTCGAGAATGGCTTCCCAGGGATGCAGCGCCTCGACCGAGGCCGCCACGCAGGCCACGCCCGCAGCGGCAGCGGCTTCCTTGACCACGTCGAGGTGCTTGTTGGCAATGCGCTCCTGCGAGTCGAAGAACTCCTGCGGCGGGATGGGCTGCATCTCCGAGATCGCGCTGTACGGGAAGGGCTCCTTCACCGCAAGCACGCTGAGCTGCGCACCGAAGGTCTTGCACAGGGTCACAGCGGTCTGGACCGCCTTGGCGGTGATGTCCGAGCCGTCGGTGGGAACGAGGATGCGTTGGTACATGAGGAGCCTCCAGTGTCCGGGGGTAGCGGGGTCATCATGCACCGGCCCCCGGGCGCTGTCTTGATGCCCGTCAAGGCCGTTGCACGGCTGGATTGAGTGTGCCCGCCGGCTTGCGGCAGGGCAAGCGGAACCTCCCGAAGGGCCCGTCAGGCCACCCCTGGGTGCATCCTCAGCCGCGCGCCACCGGCCGGGCGGGATCCGCGCACCACTCGCTCCACGAGCCGGCGTACAGCACGGAGTCCCCAAGGCCAGCCGCCGCCATCGCCAGCAGGTTGTGGCAGGCGGTGACGCCCGAGCCGCACTGCTGCACCACCTCGGCGGCCGGGCGGGCCCCGATCAGCGCCTCGAAGTCGGCCCTCAGCGTCGCCGCGGGCAGGAAGCGCCCATCGGCCCCCAGGTTCCGCATGAACGGCCGGTTCAGTGCGCCGGGAATGTGGCCGGCCACCGGATCGAGGGGCTCGACCTCGCCGCGGTAGCGCTCGGGCGCGCGCGCATCGAGCAGAACGACACGGCCCTGCTCGCGCAGCAGGGTATCGGCATCGATCGTGGCGAGCGGCGGCTGTGCCGACAGCGGGAAGTCGCCCGCCGCGGCTGGCGCGTCGGTCACGCCCGGCTCCAGCGCGCCCCCGGCGGCGACCCAGGCATTGACCCCGCCGTCGAGCACCGCCACCGCTTCCAGCCCGATCCAGCGCAGCAGCCACCAGGCGCGCGCCGCGTACATGCCGCCCGAGGCGTCGTAGACCACCACCGCGCTGGCCGGCGTCAG
>DAOLLE010000206.1:0-6172 GCA_035331205.1 Burkholderiaceae bacterium | reverse complement strand
CGATACAACGGCCAGCTACGAATCGGCCAATGATCACATGGGACCCAACACGTAACCGCCCCCCTGGAACTCGCGCTGCAGGCGCTCCAGATCGGCAAACAGGTCGCGGGGGAAAAGACTGCGATACAGCATGGTGCCAGCTCCTCGTTCGGGGTGGGGTGCGATTCGGAAGGCGCGCTTGCGCGTCGCCGCACCGGACAGTTAGGGGCGCCGGCGTCGGCTTTCAAGCCCTGTCGAATCAAACGCCGGGTGCGGAGGCTGGGCTAGCATCCGCGCGGCTGCGGAATCACGCCGCGACCGCCCCAGCCCAACCCCCGAAGATCCACCGAGGAGAGTGCCCATGAAGTTCGAGACGATCGCCGTGCACGGCGGCTACAGCCCCGACCCGACCACCAAGGCGGTGGCGGTGCCGATCTACCAGACCACCAGCTACGCCTTCGACAACACCCAGCACGGCGCCGACCTGTTCGACCTGAAGGTGGCGGGCAACATCTACACCCGCATCATGAACCCGACCACCGCGGTGCTGGAGCAGCGCCTGGCGGAGCTCGAAGGCGGCATCGGCGCGCTGGCGGTGGCCTCCGGCATGGCGGCGATCGCCTATGCGATCCAGACCATCGCCGAGTCGGGCGACAACATCGTCTCCTCCTCGACGCTGTACGGCGGCACCTACAACCTCTTCGCCCACACCTTCCCGCAGCTGGGCATCCAGGTGCGCTTCGCCGACCCGCGCGACCCGGCGGCCTTCGCGAAGCTGATCGACGAACGCACCAAGGCGGTGTTCTGCGAGTCGATCGGCAACCCGCTGGGCAACATCACCGACTTCCAGGCCCTGGCCGACGTCGCCCACGCCGCCGGCGTGCCGCTGATCGTCGACAACACGGTGCCCTCGCCCTACCTGTGCCGCCCCTTCGAGCACGGCGCGGACATCGTCGTGCATGCGCTGACCAAGTACCTGGGCGGCCACGGCAACTCGATCGGTGGCGCCATCGTCGACTCCGGCAAGTTCCCCTGGGCGCAGCACAAGGCCCGTTTCAAGCGGCTGAACGAGCCGGATGTCAGCTACCACGGCGTGTGCTACACCGAGGCGCTGGGCGCGGCCGCCTACATCGCCCGCGCCCGCGTGGTGCCGCTGCGCAACATGGGCGCGGCGCTGTCACCCTTCAACGCCTTCCTGATCCTGCAGGGCATCGAGACGGTGGCGCTGCGCATGGACCGCATCTGCGACAACACCCTGGCGGTGGCGCAGTTCCTGAAGGGCCACCCGAAGGCCAAATGGGTCAACTACGCGGGCCTGCCCGACCATGCCGACCACGGCCTGGCCCAGAAGTACATGGGCGGGCGGGCCTCGGGCATCCTGACCTTCGGGGTGCAGGGCGGCATCGAGGGCGGCGCGCGCTTCCAGGATGCGCTCAAGCTGGTGACCCGGCTGGTCAACATCGGTGACACCAAGTCGCTGGCCTGTCACCCGGCCTCCACCACGCACCGCCAGCTCAGCGAGGCGGAACTGGCCAAGGCGGGCGTGACGGTGGACACGGTGCGCCTGTCGATCGGCATCGAGCACATCGACGACCTGCTGGCCGACCTGGCGCAGGCGCTGGACGCGGTCTGATTCGGCCGCGGTTCGGCGCGACCTGGCCTTCGAATGGGCCGGCCACCGGACGCTTGGTCGTTCAGGCGGCCAGGCGCAGTTCCAGCTGAGGAGTGCGTTCCAACATGTCGAAGGGCGGCCGCGCTGTGCCGGCCGGCTCGATGCGCCTGACCACCGCGGCCACGGGCGTGGGGGTGGCCATCGCCGGCGTCTCGCCCGGTTGAGCCGGTTGGTCCAGGTCGGGGGCGTCGATCAGGTCGCGCAGCGCCTCGATCTCCTGCCGCAGCGATTGCCACTCGCGCTGCGAGGCCTCGGGGGCGCGCGCGGCCGCTTCGGTCGGGACGCCGGCGGCGCTTGCTGCAGCGCAGGTGGCGTCGCCCGCCACCGGGGAATCGCTGCGCTCCGGCCGCGCTCGCCGCTGCAGTGTCAGCACCGAAGCCAGGCCGACGCCGGCCATCCAGGCCAGCGAGCCCCAGGCGATCCAGCGGCTCTGGCGGGCTGCCTTCTGCACCGCCTCGTCGTGGCTGGCGCGCAAGGCCTGTAGCGCCGGCAGGGGTGTGGCGCCGGATTGGAAGCGCTCCAGCTGGCTGCTCTGCCGCTCCAGCCGGGCGCGGGCGTCGGCCGCGGCGGCCAGATGGTCGATGCTCAGCTGCATCGCCCAGCCAGCCGCCAAGGCGCTCATCAGCAGCACGATCCAGGCGACGCCGGGGTGCAGGCTGCTGTGCCAGATCTGGGTTGGGGCCAGGCGGGCCAACGGGATGTGCTTCACGGCGATCCTCCGGTTTGGTCGGGCCCGCTGCAGGGGGGCGTGCGGGCGGCGTTCGGTCGTGTGGCGGCGATCTTGACGCCCGATCGGGGCCAGGCGAACTGAAAAAGCCGCACTTTGCGGGGCCGCTTCGACGCCAGTCCCCGCCGGTGTGCAAAGCCGCACGCGCAGTTGTGACGGACCGTTGGTCATCGCGGTCGACCGGACTACGCTGGGTGTGGACCGCAGGTGAAACCGGGGTGAGTGACGTGCAACAAGCTGCGATGGGGTTGTTACCGGATGCAGGCGCGCAACACCTCGATTCGCCGCGGTTGACGCCCCAGCTGTTTAATGGGTAAATTTCCCATAAATCGAATCGGAACGCGAATTTGCAGCGTGTCAGCGCGGTGGTCTATCCGGCCTGATCGGGGCGGCCGTCGGGCCGAATCGGCCGCTGGCGCTGCGAGAACTCGTTACGTTCGACGGAAGCGACCTGTGCGCCAATGCGCGCTGCCGCCGTTCAGGGTCACCGTTGGGTGATCACGTCTGCGGCTGAGCCGGCCGCGTCACCGCCTGTTACGGGGTGGCCGGCGTGTGCACAGGTTCCGCACCCGCGCTGGAGCGGGCCCGCCTACCGCCCATCGACCCAGGTGCAGTGTGCGCCAGAGACAGCCGATGAGCGGTGGGATGCCCCTCCAGCGTCGGGGAGCGCCTTGCGCCGGGTTCCGTGCACCACCCGGCGGCGCTACAGTGCCGGCGAGTCGATCGACCGCCGATGCCAGCCCCCCACCACGACGTTGCCCCGACGCTGCCCCTGCCGACGCCCGGGCCGGGCTCGCTGCCACCCGACGCGGCGGCGGTGCTGCAGCTGGCCGCGCAGTCGATGTTCGACGTCTTTGCCCAGGCGGCGCAGGGCATGATGGTGGTGGACCGTTCACACCGCATCGTCTGGATCAGCGAGGGCTACAAGCGCTTCCTGCCGGCGCTCGGCTTCGGTGACGAGCAGGATTTCGTCGGCCGCCGTGTCGAAGAGGTGGTGCCCAATACGCTGATGGCGCAGGTCATCGAGACGGGCCGGCCGATGTTGCTCGACCTGCTGACCAACCAGGCCGGCAGCTTCCTGGTCAGCCGGCTGCCGCTGCGCGATGCGGACGGCACGGTGCTCGGCGCCGTCGGCTTGGTGCTGCTCGACCACCCCGAGACGACGATGCAGCCGCTGATGCTGAAGTTCGCCCGCCTGCAGCGCGAGCTGGAGGAGGCGCGTCGACAGCTCGCCGCGCAGCGTCGGCCGAAGCACACCATCGCCGCCTTCATCGGCTCCAGCCCGGCGGCGATGGAGGTCAAGCGCCAGGCCCGGCGGGTCGCGGGCACCGCCGCCACCGTGCTGCTGCTGGGTGAAACCGGCACGGGCAAGGAGCTGCTGGCGCAGGCGATCCATGCCGCGTCCCCGCGCGCGGGGGCGGCCTTCGTCGGCGTGAACATCGCGGCGGTGCCCGACAGCCTGCTCGAAGCGGAGTTCTTTGGCGTCGCGCCCGGGGCCTACACCGGTGCCGAGCGCAAGGGGCGCGATGGCAAGTTCAAGCTGGCCGACGGCGGCACGCTCTTCCTCGACGAGATCGGCGACATGCCGCTGGCGCTGCAGGCCAAGCTGCTGCGCGCGCTGCAGGAACAGGAGGTCGAGCCACTGGGCAGCAACCAGGTCCACAAGGTGGACGTGCGGGTGATCGCCGCGACCAGCCGCGACCTGGGGGCGATGGTGGCCGCCGGGCGCTTCCGTGCCGACCTGTTCTACCGCCTGAATGTGCTGCCGATCCGCCTGCCGGCGCTGCGCGAGCGGCTGTCCGACCTGGAGGCGCTGGTCGAGGCGCTGCTGGAGGACATCGCGCGGCGCAGCGGCCTGGCCCACCGCAGCCTCAGCGAGGGCGCGCTGGGCCTGCTGGCGGCGCACGACTGGCCGGGCAACATCCGCGAGCTGCGCAATGTGCTCGAGCAGGTGGCGCTGCTCAACGACGAGTTGCTCCTGGACGAGGCCCATTTCCGTGCGGTGCTGCCGGCCGGCACCTGGGCGCGGCCGGCGGTGGCGGCGCATCGGGCCGGCGAAGGCGCCCTGGCCAATGCGGTGACGCCCGGCCTGCCGAGGGAGGTGTCCCCCGATCTGCTGGCGCTGCCGCTGCCGGCCGCGATTGCGCAACTGGAGCGGCGAGCCATCCAGGCGGCGCTGGCCGCCACCGGCGGCAACAAGCTCGCGGCGGCACGGCGCCTGGGCATTGCCCGCGCCACCTTGTACGAGAAGCTGGCGCAGATCGACGCCGAGGGGCGCAAACCGGCGCAGTGAGCCGGGTCGTTGGCGAGGCGCTCTGGTGGCCACGGATCGGACACGAACGGTAAGGCCTGTGTCGATCCGTCTCGGTCGGTGGATCTGGGAGGGGGCATCGCCAAGAATCATCCTCTCGCGAGGAGATGTTGTGATGCGAGCCCCGAGTTTCTCTGCCCTGGCCGGGTTGGCCCGGGATGTCGTCTGCCAGGCCCTGCCGCATTCCGCTTGGCGCCTCGGGTGGGCCGTCGCGGTCGGCCTGACGATGGCGTTGCCTCCTGCTGCCGCGCAGGAACCGCCGCCGGGGCATTCCCAGGCACAGCCCGAACTGAACGAGTTCGGCCGCCAGCTGGTGCAGACGCGCTGCAAGAAGCCCCTGTCGGTCAAGCGCGAGCGCGTGCCGAGCCCCCGCAGCCCGAGCATCCTGGACGTGGTGTGGACCACCACCTGCCCGGGCTTCGAGGCCGTGGCGTTCCGTCCCGCGGGCGGGCGCGAAAGGCCAATGCAGTTGACGGTGACTGCCGCCCTCCCCAGCCTGGCGGCCGATCTGTCCGTCGGGGCCAGCGCCGCTTCGGTGCGCGCCCGGCTCGGGCCGCCCTGGAGCACCCAGGGTGACGATCTGGTCTACGCGCTTGACCCAGACCGCCCCAACGACGACACGCTGACCTTCCGCATCGAGAACGGCCGCGTCGTCGAGCTGATCTGGTCCTGGGACACCGACTGAGCCAGCTGCGCCGCGCTCGGGTCACGGCGGCGCCCGATACACTGCAGCGGCGTGGCGGACAGGGTGGATCGAAGGAGCGGCGCCGGCGATGGTTCTGGACGGAGACAGTTTCAGGCAGGCCTGCCAGGAAGGTGGGCAGCGCATCGAGCGCTGGCTGCGCGAGTTCGACGGCCGCTACGGCGCGGCGCTGCATCGCGAGGCGGTCAGCGCGCTGCGGCACCTGGGGGCCGCCGAGGACCTGGTGCAGGACACCCTGATCAAGGTCTGGCAGCGCTGCGCCAGCTTCCGTGCCGAGGGGCATCCCTTTGCCTGGGTGCGGCAGATCCTGCGCCGCGCGCTGCTGGATGCGCTGCGCGCGCGCGTGCCGGAGGAGCCGCTGGAAGACGAGGCGGGGAACTTCACCACAGCGGCGCAGGCGGTGGTGGACCGACTGTCCGCCGACCGGGTCATGCGGCCTGACGCCGAGCATGAGGCGCGCGTCCTGGAAGCCATGTACCAGCGCTGCTATGCCCGCTTCGCCGCCGCCCACCCCGAGCACGCCCAGGTGCTGCGCTGGGTGGCCGAGGACGAGCTGGGCCCGGCCGAGGTGGCCGAGTTGCTTGGCCGCTCGCCCGGGGCGACGCGCGAGTTCCTCTCGCAGTGCCGCAAGAAGGCCCGGCCCTTCCTGGCCGAGTGGCACGCGCTGGCCAGCCGTGAGCCTGCTGCCCGATCGGACGACGGGCAGCCCGGAGACCCGCGATGACGGCACCCACCTGGACCGACGATGACGACGCCTGGCTGGCCCTGCTGGCCGGCCGG
>DAOLLE010000205.1:0-6214 GCA_035331205.1 Burkholderiaceae bacterium | reverse complement strand
GGGATGAACCTGTCCTTCCTGCCCGGGGCCAAGATCGGCGTCCTGGGCTCGAACATGTCGGGCAAGAGCACCCTGCTGCGCCTGATGCACGGCCTCGACAAGGAGCATTTCGGCGAGATCCTCCGCGCCAAGGGCGTGCGCATGGCGCGCGCCGCCGACCGCCTGGCCGCGCCCTACCCGGACCGCTACCTCTCGGGCGTGGGGCTGTGCACCCGCGACGACCTGGAGCTGCTGCTGTCCGACGCGATCGCCGACAAGGACCCCTACGCCCGCCAGCGGGCCCAGTACGGCCGCAACGACATCGCGCTGGAGTCCGAGCGCATCCTGGCCGGCGACATGCTGACCTATCTCAGCGACGACATCATGGTCAAGGTCGATCGCATGACCATGGCCTGTTCGATCGAGGCGCGTGCGCCGCTGCTCGACCACCAGCTGATCGATTTCGCCGCCCGCCTGCCCTACGATCTGAAGTCGCGCGACGGCGTGGGCAAGTACCTGCTCAAGCGCATCGCCCGCCGCCTGCTGCCCGCCGAGGTGCTCGACAAGCCCAAACAGGGGTTTGCCATCCCCGTGGCGAAGTGGTTCCGTGAGGAACTGCGCGAATTTATGATGGACATCCTGCGCGATCGGCGTTTCCGTGAGCGGGGCTGGTTCCGGCCCGAAGCGGCGATGACGCTCATGCAGCAGCATCTGGCCGGAACCCACGATCGCAGTGAGATGCTGTGGCTGTTGCTCACCTTCGAAATGTGGGCGCGTCGTTTCCTGGATCATCGCGATGAGGTGCGCGCTGGGGGCGCCGCACATTGATCCAGACCAGGGTGAGCCATGGCGGCTTGCAGTTCGGGTGACCAACGCGGCGTAGACTGCGTGAGTTGCCCTTCATTCGGGACGCGAAGATGTATTACCGCCCGACCTCTCTGCGGCTGAAGGATTCGATCAAGCAGGTCGGCTCCCCGGTGCTGGATGCCCTCGGGGTGTTCAACCGGTCGATCGAGCGCGTGCGTGCGGATGCGTCCGTCTGGACCATCCTGATGTACCACCGCGTCACCCGTGACACGAGCGACGACCCCTTCGGCCTGGGCATGTGCGTCCGGCTGTCGTATTTCGAGGAGCAGATCGCCTACCTGCAGCGCCACTTCGCCGTGCTGCCGGTGGACGACGTGGTTCAGCGCCTGGCCCGAGGCGAGCCGCTGCCGCCGGCGACGCTGTCGATCACCTTCGACGACGGCTACCTCGACAACCTGCTGCTGGCTCAGCCGGTGCTGGAACGCTATGGACTGCCCTGGAGCCTGTACGTCACCACCGGCGGGCTCGAGGATGCCCGCCCCTTCTGGTGGGACCGCACGATCCGTGCCGTGGCTGCGACTCGGGCCGAGCGCCTGGATCTGGATGGGCTTCCCGAGGCCTTCGGCACGGGCTCGCTGTCGCTGTCCGGCGCGGCGCGGCGTGGCACGGTCGAGCACCTGCTCGACAAGCTCTGGGCCCTGCCGATTGCCCGAACCCTGGTGTGTGTTCAGGCCATCGAAGAGCGCCTGCTGCGTGGCGTGGCCGACAGCGAGGGCCCGCAGGCCCCACGCATGTCGCCGGCGCAACTCAACGACCTGGCCGGCCGCCCGGGTGTGAGCATCGGCGCCCACACGGTGCGGCACCCGAACCTGAATCTGCTGCCCGGCGACGAGGTGGGCTGGGAGATGTCCGCATCGCGCCAGGCATTGGAAAATCTGCTGCAGCGCCCGGTGCACGGCTTCGTCTATCCAGGCGGTCGCATGAACGCCGAGGTGGTCGAGCTGGCCCGCGCTGCGGGTTTCCGCTATGCGCTGAGCACCGAATCTCACCTCAATCTGCTGCCGGCCGACCCGCTGTGTCTGGGCCGTGTCGGCATGCCCGATGCCAACGTGGCCGACTTCCGTCGCTCGCTGCATACCCTCGCCCAACGTGTACTGAACCGACATGTCCACACCCACGGATCAGGCGCCTGAGGACAAGGACTCGGGCTTGTTCTTCCTGCGCGTCCTGCTGGGCGGGCTGGCGTTCTATACGGTCTACCAGAACTACTTCCCGATCGAATTCACGATCCCCGGGCTGAACATCTACAACAGCCTGTTCCTGGGCGTGCTGTTCATCGTGATGTACAAGGGCATCCACAGCAAGGAGTCGCCGCCGGCCAAGGGCGTGTTCACCTTCCTGTTCGTGATGCTGACCTGGGGTTACCTCGTCGGGGTGCTCGACGACGACTCCACCGCGATGGCCGACCTGGTCGAGCTCAAGACCAGCCTGTTCTACATCCTCATGTATTACCTGTACTACCGCGCGGTGCAGGACATGAAGACGCTCAAGATCGTGTTGGCGGTGGTGCTGTTCACCGCCTTCCTCGCCCAGTTGCAGGCGGTGCGCCAGGGCCTCGACTACGGGTTGGGTGACTTCAACGAAACGCGCCGGGCCGCCGGCCCGTTCGGGACTGCGGCCAGAGCCAACAGCTGCGCGGCCTACTTCGTGATCATGGTGCCCGTAGCCACCGCGATGCTGCTTGAGCTGAAGCGGGGTTGGAAGATCCGGGCGCTGCTGATGTTCTCTGTGGGCATCGGCGTCTTCGGACTCTTCGTGACCTACTCGCGCCAGGGCTATTTCATCCTGGGGCTGATCCTGCTGTACCTCACCTTTCGGAAGAATCTGGGGCTGGCGCTGATGCTCTGCCTCTTCCTGGCGAGTTATCAGGCCTGGGCACCCGATGCGATGATTCAGCGCATCGAGATGACCAAGCAGGATGAGGACGCCAAGCCGAACAAGAACGGTGAGGCTCCGAAGTACGACGAGAGCACCGAGAGCCGCTTCCTGATCTGGGATGGTGCCTACCAGATGATGGGGGACCGCCCGCTGGGTGTGGGCTTGAACCACTTCAAGCGCAACATCGGCAAGTACGTGCCGCGCTACGCCGGCTACGACGCCCACAACAACTACATCCGCATGGCGGCGGAGGCCACGCCCATTGCCTCGGCGGCGATGATCTTCATCATCATCCGGCTGTTCATTCTGGGCATCCAGGTGGAGCGGGTGGATCGCAGTGACAGTTCCCGCGCGATGGGGCTGGCGCTGCAGGCGGCCATGGTGGGGGTGCTGATGAGCAACTTCTATGGCAGCCGGTTCTTCGATGGCGACGTGACCGGCAGCGTCTGGATCCTGGCGGCGCTGGCGGCCCGCTATCGCCAGCTCAAGCTGGATGCCCAGGCGCTGAAGGCCCCGGTGGCCCCCGAACCCCCGCCGTGGGCGTCCACGGTGCGGCCCCTGCCGGCGGCTGCCACGCCGGCCGTACCTTCGGCCGTCCACGCCCTCGGCGCTGGAACCGGCAGCCCGAACCCCTTGCCCCGGAGCCCCTGATGACCGCACGCACCCCCGGCGCCCTCGCTTCCCCAGTCCTGCTGATGGCTGCGGCGTTGCTCACCGTGGCCCCGGGGGCCGCCCCGGCGGCCGATGCCGGGGCCGGCGGCGCCGAGCCCACCGTGGAGGCCCTCTGCCGCAGCCTGTACCCGGCCAGCTGGCGCCCCATCGAGGGCCAGCACCTGGCGCCCGTGCCGGAGTCGCCCCGGCCCGCCAAAGGCGTTGCGGTGACCGATCCGGTGCACCGGACCTGCGTCCTGCGGGTCACCGACCACGTGGCCGAGGCCTCCCTGGGCGCCAAGGGCTTCCTGCGCAACGACTACTCGCGCCGTCAAGCCTTCAACGCCAACAACACCCGTCTGATCGCCATCGCCAGCGACGGGCATTGGCACCTGTACGACGCCAGCACGCTGCGGCACCTGCGCCAGATGCCCCATCTGGCCGGCGACGCCGAGCCGCAGTGGCACCCCACCGATCCGGACAAGCTGTACTTCGTGCCCAACAACGGCGTGGGCATGGCGCTGCTGGAGCTGGACGTGGTCAGCGGTCAGGAGCGCACCGTGGCCAACTTCGCGTCGCGCCTGCGCGCGAAGTGGCCGCAGGCCAACACCGCGTGGACCAAATCGGAGGGCTCGCCCTCGGCCGATGGCCGCTACTGGTGCTTCATGGTCGACGACGCCAAATGGCAGGGCGTCGGCCTCTTCACCTGGGACCGCGACACCGACAGCATCCTGGGCATGCGCGACCTCAACGGCGTGCGCCCCGATCACGTCAGCATGAGTCCCGGCGGCAGCCACTGCGTGGTCTCCGGCACCGGCTCGCAGGGCACGGTGGCCTGGACGCGCGACTTCGCCAGCTCGCGGCGCCTGCACAACGCCAGCGAGCACTCGGACCTGGCCCTGAACACCAAGGGCGAGGACGTCTACGTCGCGATCGACTACCAGAGCAGCGGCGGCGCGGTCTTCATGGTCAACCTGCAGACCGGGGAACGCACTGATCTGTTCCGCACCTACCTCAACGGCACCGCGACCGCGCTGCACATTTCCGGCAAGGCCTTCAACAAGCCCGGCTGGGTGCTGGTGTCCACCTACGCGGACTACGCGGCGCGCGGCAACGCCGGTCAGCAGTGGCCGCACCGCAAGCTCTTCGCGATGTCGCTGGACGCCAAGCCGCGCTTCGTCAACCTGGCGCACCACCACAGCGTGTTCGCGAAGTACTGGACCGAGCCGCAGGCGTCCGTGAACCGCGATTTCACCCGCGTGGTGTTCAACTCGAACTGGGGCGTCAAGAGCGAGACCGACGTCGACATGTACCTGGTTGCGCTGCCGCCCAACCTGCTGTCTGCGCGCTGAGCACGGCCTCGGCCGCTGCGGCGGTGGTTGGCGGCTGCGGCCTGCCGGCAACGACAAAGCGCCCCGGATGGGGCGCTTTGTCGTTGGGGCGTTCACGGGGCGAGTCCGATTTGCGGGTCGGACTCGCCGCCGAACGATCACTTCAGCAGGGCGGGCGGCAGGGCGATCATGTAGGCGTCGATGTCCTCGCTGCCGGCGTTCCAGTCCGAGTTGAACACCACGCGGCTGAAGTCGCGGCTGACGCTGGCCTGCGGCTCACCCCAGTAGGAGGCGACCGTCGAGCGGTGGTGGGCCAGGTTGTAGATCGTCGGGTTCGCGGCCAGCTGCACGGCCATGACCTTGCGGTGCAGCCACTGCTGAGCACCACCGTAGTCGGCGTAGGTCGAGATCACGACCCAGCCCGGCTTCTTGAAGGCCTTGCCGGAGAAGTGCATCGCCGTGGCGGTGCCGCTCAGGTAGCTCGTGAACAGCGTGGTGCGCACGCCGGTGCGCAGGTTGGTCATGAAGACGTCGCCGCCCGAGGTGCTGTAGTCCACCGAGACGTAGATGTCGTCGCCGTTGGCGTCCAGCGCGATGTCGGAGTGCTCCGACTTCGACAGGATCTGACGCGAGGTGGTCAGGTCCCGCGACAGGGCGATGGTGCCGCGGGCGCTGTCACCAGAGACCACGCAGTAGTTGCCGCTCGGGCTCATGCTGACGTGGTCCGGGCGGTCGCCGCCGGTGCTGTAGTAGCCCAGGATGGTGTCGGTGTCGCGGTCCCAGGTGACCACGCCCACGCTGCCCCAGCTGGCGTTGTCGACCATCATGCACCAGTAGCGGCCGTCGGCGGAGGGCGAGCCCTCGGACTTGGTCCAGGCCGCGTTGGCGCCAGACCACTTGGCCCGCAGCCGGGCGCCAAGGTCACCGATCACGCGGGTGACGCCGGTGCTGACCGTGAGTTCGAGGACCTGCATGCCCACGCCGTTGGTCGGGAAGTAGTACATCTTGTCCGGATCCGTCGGGTGCCATTGCGGCTCGGCGTCGCCCGCCGGTCCCTTCAAGGTCTGCACGAACTTGTAGGTGTTGGCGTCGTAGACGTGCCAGAAGCCGTTGAGCGCGTACACCAGCACGCGGGTGTTGTCGGCGTTGAAGGCCTGGCGGCGCGAGTAGTCCTGGCGAGCCAGGCCGACTAGCCCTTCCGCGGCGTGGTCCGTGACCCGAACTTCGCAGGTCTTGTAGGTGGGTTCGGTGACGGCCACCCCCTTGGTCGGCTTGGCCTGTGCCGGCACGGCGTCGTTGGACTGCCCCGACTTCAGGGAAAAACCGGCCGCGTAGAAGGTGTTGCAGCCATTGCCGAGGTTCGTGCTGCCGGTGGTGGTTCCCCCCGTGGTGCCGCCGGTGGTCCCACCCGTGGTCCCGCCGGTGGTGCCGCCGGTCGTCCCACCCGTGGTCCCGCCAGTCGTTCCACCGGTGGTGCCGCCGGTGGAACGACTGGCGGGACCACGGGT
>DAOLLE010000204.1:0-6236 GCA_035331205.1 Burkholderiaceae bacterium | reverse complement strand
CCTCGACCGCCGCGTTCAGCGCCAGGATGTTGGTCTGGAAGGCGATGCCGTCGATCACGCCGATGATCTCGGAGATCTTCTTGCTCGAGGCCTCGATGTCCTTCATCGTCGCCACCACCTGGCCGACCACCGAGCCGCCCTTGGCCGCGATCTGCGCGGCGCCCTGGGCCAGACCGTTGGCCTGCTGGGCGTTTTCGCTGTTTTGCCGCACCGTGGCGCCGAGCTCCTCCATCGTCGCCGCCGTCTGTTCGAGGGCCGAGGCCTGCTCCTCGGTGCGCTGGCTCAGGTCCGCGTTGCCGGAAGCCACCTGCGTCGAGCCGGTGGCGATCGAGTCGCTGGTCAGGCGCACCGTGCTGACCACGCCCGCCAGACGCTGGCTCATCGAGCGCAGCGCAGCCAGCAGCTGGCCGACCTCGTCGCGCGAATCCACCGCGATGTCCACGCTCAGGTCACCATCGGCCACCCGCTCGGCCAAGGCGTGGGCGCGCTGCATCGGCTGCGTGATCGACCGGGTGGTCGTCCAGGCCGAGGTCACACCGATGACGAGGGCCACGAGCATCCCGGCGCCCAGGGCCATCATCGCCTGCTGGTAGGACACCTCGGTCTCCTTGGCGCGCAGGTCCGACAGCCTGACGTTGTAGCTCCACCAGCGATCCAGCGCAGCGTGGGCCTGCTCGAACGCCTGCTGACTGCCCGTCATCATCACCATCTCGGCCTGATCGGTCATCGCCCGGTCCTGGGCGGAAGCCCTCGACAGCGTGCGAACCGTGTCCCAGGCCGCGTAATAGGCCTTCGTCGCGGAGGCAAACGCCTGCATCAGCTGCCTGTCCTCGTCATCGGCCAGCAACTGCCGGCCGTAGCGGTCGACCGCCGCCTCCACGACCTTGCGCTGGACCGCCATCTGCGCTTCCAGGCTGTCCATCTTGGCCAGGTCGTTGGCGGAAACATGGTGCCACTCGGCCTGTCGCATCGAACTCAGGGCCACGAACATCTCTTTTTGCACCTGGTACGACGGCACGAGGTTGCCAGCATAGAAGTGCGCGTTCTCGCTGTTCCTGGCCACCATCACCGCGGCCAGTGCCGCCATCAGGGCCATCAAGCCGAGCAACAGGCCAAAGCCCAGCGCCAACCGGGTTCCGATCTTGAGGTCCTTGAGAAAGTTCATCGTCCGCTTTCCTGGCGAGCGCGCACCGGTGGCGCCACACAGGACGGCAGGGTACGAATTGCCACATCGAGTCGATCTGCTGAGCAAACGGCCAAATCGACGCCTGTTCATGGCCGCCGTTGCCAGTGCAGGCGTTGTCGACAACGCACAACCCGCCCGGTGCCGGCGCATCTGGGCGGAGAAAACTGTGAATTTCGGGGGTTTACCCTAGATCCCCCCTTTACAATGAATTTGTTTCAGATCAATGGCATCACAGCCGCGTTGGGGGATTCACATGCCGTCAGACAGTCTGCCCTTGCGCCCCTCGGTGGCGTTCTCCTTCCGTGCCGCGCGGCGGCGCCTGCCTGGGCGCAAGGCCCCCTGGCATGTCGCGCTGCTGCGCCGTTTCGTGCGCGCAACGCTCCAGGCCATCGCGGCCGTCAAGCGCAGCCTGCCGGAGCGCGCACGCAGCGCCTGAGCGCGTCGGCGGCCGCCCATGTCGTCGCGCACGCTGCTGATCGTCTGGCATTCGGCCACCGGCGGCACGCGCCAGATGGCCGAAGCCGCCGAGGCCGGCGCGCAAGCCCAGGCCGCTGAAGGCCCGGCCTCATCGTTGAGCATCCGCCGGCTGCATGCCCGCAACGCCGGCCCCGCCGACGTGCTTGGCGCCGACGCCCTGCTCTTCGCGACCCCCGAGTGCCTCGGATCGATGGCGGGATTGCTGAAAGACTTCTTCGACCGCAGCTACTACCCGGTGCTGGAGCCTCGCGTCGAGGCGGGCCGCGCGGCGGCCAGCGTGGCGGGCCGCCCCTATGCCAGCTTGATCTGTGCGGGCAGCGACGGCCAGGGTGCTGCGCGACAGATCGCCCGCATCGCCACCGGCTGGCGCCTGGTGGCCGCCGCCGAGCCGCTGATCGTCTGCACCGGGGCCCAGACGCCCCAAGCCATCGCCGCGCCCAAGCAGATCGGCCCGGCCGACCTGCAGCGCTGCCACGACCTCGGCGCGGCGCTCGCCGCCGGCCTGCTGCTCGGGGTGTTCTGACGCAGGGACCGGGCTTGGCGGCACGGTCCGGCCACCCGACCCGTCTCCGACGCCCCGGACGGCAGGCACGAGTCGTTACACTTTGCCCATGGTTCGCGCCCTGCCCCGTTTCCTGGCGGCTGCGCTGCTCGTCGGCTTCATGGCCGGGGCCCTCGCACAGACCGCCCGCCCCAAGTCGCCGCCGCCTCGGGCGGCCGTCAAGGCCGCCGCCGGCAGGTCCGTCGCTGTGGCGGCCGCCGAAGCGCCGCCCTCCCCCTCGCGCACCCTCTGCACGATCACGGTCAACTCGGCCGACGAGAAGGAGGCCTTCCGGCGCCACCTGCCCGAGCCGCAGAACCGCTTTGTCGAGTTGGTCGAGCGCGGCCGACCGGATTGGCTGGCCTCGGCCTGCCGCGCCGGGGTGCGCTGCGACGTGCTGGTCGTCTCCGGCCACTTCGACGGCGCCAACGAGTTCTTCGCCGACGACCCGGGCGTGCGTGAGAACCTGACCGTCGACGAGCTCGAGCGCGTGTCCTGCTCGGAGAGCTGCCCGACGCTGTTCGAGCGGCTGCAAGAGGTCTACCTCTTCGGCTGCAACACCCTGAACCCGCAGCCGCTGGGCGGCGCCGGCCGCGAGGTGATGCACAGCCTGGTGCGCGACGGCCTGTCGCGCCAGGAGGCCGAGCAGTACCTGCGCGGCCTGGGCCAGCGCCTGGGCGAGAGCAGCCGCGACCGCATGCGCGACGTCTTCCCCGACGTGCCGGTGATCTACGGCTTTGCCTCCTTCGCGCCGCTGGGCCCGGTGGCTGGCGAGACGCTGGAGCGCTTCTTTCGCACCGGTGGAGCGCAGGACGTCGGCCAGGGGCGGCGCAGCGCTCGGCTACTCGGCCAGTTCTCGGCCTTCGGCCTGGCCGCCTCGTCCGGCGTGGCGGCCAGCGAATCCGAGACCGCGGCGCGCCGCGACATGTGCGAGTTCGCCGACGACCGCCGCAGCGACGCCCAGCGCCTGGCCTTCATCCACCGCCTGCTGCAGCGCCCGATGGCGGCGGTACACCTGCACGTCGAGCGCATCGAGCGCACCCTCGAGCGGCTGGACGACGCCACGCGTGCGCGCCCCGAGGTGGCGCTGCGGCTGGACGCCATCGCCAACGACTTCGGCGCGCGCTCGCGCTTCCTGGCCTTTGCCCGCGAGAGCACGCTGCATGAGCGGGTGAGGCTGCTCGACCTGGGGCGCGGGCTGGGCTGGCTGTCCGACGAGCACCGCTGGCGCGAGCTGGGCCTGCTGCTCACCGAGCTGCAGGCGCGCAGCAGCATCGGCCCGGGCGAGATCGACCTGGCCTGCACGCTCAACCGCTCGCACGACCTGGACGGCGCCTACAGCCGCCAACTCGCCGCCAGCAACGACAGCGTGGCGCAGGCCGCGCTGCGCGCCTGCCTGGGCAGCGCCACTGCGCGCGGGCAGACCCTGGAGGGACTGGCCAGCCCGGCGCTGGCCGACGTGCAGGCCGCGCAGGCCTATCTGCGCCACCACCCGATCAGCGACCCGGCGGAGCTGCGCTCGGTCGCCGAAGCGATTGCGGCCATGCCCGCGTCGGAAGCCCAGGCCCGCGCCGTGGAGTCGCTCGGCCGCCTCTACCTCTCCGACCGCACGGTGCTGCAGCGGCTGGTGCGGCTGTACGCCGAGACACCCTCGCCCGCGGTGCAGAGCGCGATCGCCGGCAGCTTGCTGCGCGCCGACCCGCGCGTGATCCACTCGGTCGATGGCGACGACCGCGCCAGCCTGCTGCGCCTGCTGCGCGAGCAGCGCCGCCCTGGGCCGGCCAGCCCGGGCATGATCGACGCGCTGATCCGGCAGCTCGAAGCGTCCTGAGCCAATCCCGCCCCGGCCCGCCGCCGCGCGGCATCTCGACACAAACGGTTGCAGGCCCGGCCGACGGCGTGGAACACTGTTGGCATGTCGTGCAGCCGTATCCCGACACCTCGGCCCCTGGCGCGCGCCGCTGCGCTGGGCCTGCTGGCCGCCCCGATCCTGGCGCTGGGCCTGACCGGCAGTGCTCGGGCCGCCGACACCGGTCAGGTGAAGACGGTCTGCGCAATCACCATCAACTCCGCCGACGAGAAGGCCGCTTTCGAGCGCCACCTGCCGCGCGAGCGCTACCGCATCGTCGAGCTGGTCGAGCGCGGCCGGCCCGACTGGTTCGACGCCGCCTGCCGCAGCGGCCTGCGTTGCGACGCGCTGATCATCTCCGGCCACTTCGATGACGGCAGCGAGTTCTACGCCGACCAGTCCGACTTCCGCGACCACCTCACCGTCGCGCAGATGCAGCAGGCCACCTGCAGCGCCAGCTGCGGCGGCCTGTTCGACTCGCTCCAGGAGGTCTACCTCTTCGGCTGCAAGACCCTGGGCAGCGAGCCGCGTCACAGCGCCGGCGCCGAGGTGCGCCGCAGCCTGATCCGCGCCGGGCGCTCGCCGGAGGAGGCCGAGCGCCTGGCCGCACAGCTCGACGAGCGCTACGGCCAGAGCAACCGCGAACGCATCCGCCACATCTTCAAGGACGTGCCGGTGATCTACGGCTTCTCCGGCCAGGCGCCGCTGGGGCGCTTCGCCGGCCCGCTGGTGGCGCGCTATTTCCAGACCGCGCCAACCGGTGAGGTGGCGTCCGGCCGTCCCAGCCCGACCCTGCTGAACCTCTTCGCGCCGGTGTCGATGGTCAGCGCCACCGGCCTGAGCGACGCCGAGGCAAACGCCGCGGTCCGGCGCGACCTCTGCGGCCTCGCCGACAGCCGCGCGGGGCTGGCCGGGCAAATCGCTTTCGCGCACCAGCTGCTCAGGCGCGACCCCACCGAGGTGCGCATGCTGCTCGACCCGCTGGAAAATCTGATGGCCCGCATCGGCCCGACCCAACGCGTGCAGCCGGAGATCGACGCCGCCCTCGCCGCGATCAGCGCCGACACCCCGACGCGCGACACCTACCTGGCCTTCGCCCGCGACGCCGACGAGGCGCGGGTGCACAGTCGCCTGATGGCTCTGGCGCAGCGCCTGGGCTGGCTCAGCGCCGAGCAGGAGCGCGACGAGTTCGCCCGCATGCTGGCACAGCGCATGCAAAGCGGCCGCCTCGGCAAGCACGAAGTCGACCACGTCTGCGCCAGCCGCGCCGCGCCCGACCTGCCACTGGCGCGCCAGCTGGTGGATGGCGGCCTGCCCCAACCCGGCCAGCTGGCACACACCGCGGTGCTCGCCTGCCTGGGCGACGTCGCCGCGCACGAACGCACCCTGCGTGCCCTGGTCAGTCCGGAACGCGAGGGCGACGCCGAGATCGCCCAAGTCTACCTGCGCCACCGACCCGTGGGCGACGTGGCGCAGCTGCGCCACCTGGCCGCCAGCGTCGCCAAGCTGCCCAGCGGGCCGACCCAGCTGCGCGCGCTCGACAGCCTGGCGCGCCAGCGCCTGACCGATGCCCAGAGCCTCCAAGCCATCGCACGGCTGTTCCCGCAGGCGCGCTCGCTGGAGGTACAGCGCGCCATCGCCGGTCTCCTGATCCGTGCCGACTACCGCCTGCTGCCCCAGGCCGAACTGGCCCGCTCACTGCGCCAGCACCGCCTGCGCTCCCCGGACGGCAGCGACGTGATCGACCTGTTGATCCGGTTGCTGCAGGCGGGGTAGATTCAAAAACAAAAAGGACCCGGCTTGCGCGA
The DNA here is from genome assembly GCA_035331205.1 of Burkholderiaceae bacterium. Lineage (GTDB taxonomy): Bacteria > Pseudomonadota > Gammaproteobacteria > Burkholderiales > Burkholderiaceae_C > Sphaerotilus. The sequence goes on along the minus strand of DAOLLE010000204.1, from coordinate 375 downwards.
GGTCCTTTTCGGAAAATTTGGTGGGCCCTGTAGGATTCGAACCTACGACCAACGGATTAAGAGTCCGCTGCTCTACCAACTGAGCTAAGAGCCCGATTTGAAATCACCCGACACCGGGTAACTTCCGAATCGTTTGGTCTGCAACCTGCGCTGCAAACCGAAGGGAAAGTTGGTGGGCCCTGTAGGATTCGAACCTACGACCAACGGATTAAGAGTCCGCTGCTCTACCAACTGAGCTAAGAGCCCGATTTGAAATCACCCGACACCGGGTAACTTCCGAATCGTTTGGTCTGCAACCTGCGCTGCAAACCGAAGGGAAAGTTGGTGGGCCCTGTAGGATTCGAACCTACGACCAACGGATTAAGAGTCCGCTGC
>DAOLLE010000203.1:0-6262 GCA_035331205.1 Burkholderiaceae bacterium | reverse complement strand
CCAGTGGCGCGGCGCCGGCTGCCGCGGCCTCCGGCGCTGCGGCGGGCCGTCGGGTGACCTTCCGTTTCGTCCAGGCCGAAGCCGATGGCGACTGAATCGATGACCCCCGTGCTCGACGCGCCTACCGCCGGGCGCTGCCCGCCGATTGACCGAATGTGACTGACTTTCGTCGGAGTTTCGCGTGTTCCTCCTTGCCCAACTCTGGATCTACTTGCTGAGCGCCTTTGCGCTCGGAGCCGTCGCCGGCCTGGCCTTGGGGCTGTGGCGCTGGGCGCGCTACGCCGAGCGCAACCTGCAGGAGGCGGAGTTCCGCCACACCGAGCAGATGTACAGCGTCAGCGCCGAGCATGAGGAGGCCATCGCCGCGCTGGAGGCCGCCCGGCTGGAGGCCAACCAGGCGCTCGAGGATCGCGCGGCGGATGCCGAAGGCCTGCAGGCGCGGCTGGACGAGCGCGACCGGCAGATCAAGGACCTGAGCGCGATGCTGGTGCGCGTCAACCACGACCTGGCCAAGGCCGAGGGGGCGCGGCGCAAGCTGGTCGAGGACGGCAAGAGCGACCGCGAGGAGGTGGTGGCGCTGCGCCAGCAGGTGGTCTCCAGCCGCGCCGAGCTGGCGCAGGCGCTGGGCAGCTCCGAGCGCGAGATCCTGGCGCTGCGCGAGCAGCTGCTGGCCGAACGCAGCGCAAGGGAGCCGGCGGCGTCCGCACCGCCGCCCGGTGATCCGCCGCTGGCGCCGGCCGTCGGGCTGGCACCGGGTCCGCAGGCGGCGGCCGGCTGACGCACCGAACCAGATCCGCCGCGCCCGACCGGTCAGATAACATCACCGGTTTTGCCCGCTTCCCCAGGCGCGCGCGCCGCCGGGGCCGCACGCCGTTTCCGTGCCGATGGACCCGCAATCCAGCCTCGAATTCAATCGCCCTGCGCCCGAAGGCGCGGACCGCCTCACGCTGGCCCACTACGCCGAGCGGGCCTACCTCGAATACGCGCTCAGCGTCGTCAAGGGCCGGGCGCTGCCCGACGTCTGCGACGGCCAGAAGCCGGTGCAGCGCCGCATCCTGTACGCGATGCAGCGCATGGGGCTGGGCTTCGGCGGCAGCAACGGCGCGGCCGGGGCCAAGCCGGTCAAGAGCGCGCGCGTCGTTGGTGACGTGCTCGGCCGCTACCACCCGCACGGGGACGTGGCCGCCTACGACGCGCTGGTGCGCATGGCGCAGGACTTTGCGCTGCGCTACCCGCTGATCGACGGCCACGGCAACTTCGGCAGCCGCGATGGCGACGGTGCGGCGGCGATGCGCTACACCGAGGCGCGCCTGGCGCCGATCGCCCGCCTGCTGCTCGACGAGATCGACGAGGGCACGGTGGACTTCGTGCCCAACTACGACGGCTCGACCGAGGAGCCGCGCCAGCTGCCCGCGCGCCTGCCCTTCGTGCTGCTCAACGGTGCCTCGGGCATCGCGGTGGGCCTGGCCACCGAGATCCCCAGCCACAACCTGCGCGAGGTGGCCGCCGCCGCGGTGGCGCTGATCCGCGACGAGCAGCTCGGCGACGAGGCGCTCTACCAGCTCGTGCCCGGCCCGGACTACCCGGGCCGCGGCCAGCTCATCAGCAGCGCCGAGGACATCCGCGATGCCTACCGCACCGGCCGGGGTTCGCTGAAGGTGCGCGCGCGCTGGAAGATCGAGGAACTCGCCCGCGGCCAGTGGCAGCTGGTGGTCACCGAGCTGCCGCCGGGCACCTCGACGCAGAAGGTGCTCGAAGAGATCGAGGAGCTCACCAACCCGAAGGTCAAGACCGGCAAGAAGGCGCTGACCGCCGACCAGACCCAACTCAAGGCGGCGGTGCTGGCGGTGCTCGACGGCGTGCGCGACGAGTCCAGCAAGGACGCGCCGGTGCGCCTGGTCTTCGAGCCCAAGAGCCGCACGGTGGCGCACAGCGAGCTGATCACCAGCCTGCTGGCGCACACCAGCCTGGAGAGCTCCGCGCCGGTCAACCTGACGATGGTCGGCGCCGATGGCCGCCCGACGCAGAAGAGCCTGCGCCAGATCCTGGTCGAGTGGGTGGGCTTCCGCCAGGCGACGGTGCAGCGGCGCACCCGCCACCGCCTGGACAAGGTGCTCGACCGCATCCACATCCTCGAAGGCCGGCAGCTGGTGCTGCTGAACATCGACGAGGTGATCCGCATCATCCGCGAGAGCGACGAGCCCAAGGCGGCGCTGATCGAGCGCTTCCGCCTCTCCGACCGCCAGGCCGAGGACATCCTCGAAATCCGGCTGCGCCAGTTGGCGCGGCTGGAGGCGATCAAGATCGAGCAGGAGCTCGCCAACCTGCGTGCCGAGCAGGAGAAGCTCGAAGACATCCTGAACCACCCGGCCAGCCTGAAGCGCCTGCTGATCAAGGAGATCGAGGCCGACGCCAAAGCCCACGGTGACGAGCGCCGCACGCTGATCCAGGCCGAAAAACGCGCGGTCGCCGAGGTCAAGGTGGTCGACGAGCCGGTGACCGTGGTGGTCAGCGACAAGGGCTGGGTGCGTGCGCGCACCGGCCACGGCCACGACCCGGCGGGCTTTGCCTTCAAGGCCGGCGACGGGCTGTACGGCACCTTCGAGTGCCGCACGGTGGACGCGCTGGTGGTCTTCGGCAGCAACGGCCGGGTCTACTCGGTGCCGGTGGCCAGCCTGCCCGGGGCGCGCGGCGACGGCGTGCCCATCACCACCCTGATCGACCTGGAAAGCGGCAGCCGCGTGGTGCATTACCTCGCCACCGCGGCCGATCAGCCGCTGCTGCTGGCGCACAGCGGCGCTACCGGCCTGCTGTGCAAGGTCGGTGATCTGCTGGCGCGCAACAAGGGGGGCAAGGCCTTCCTGAGCCTGGAGGCGGGCGAACTGCCCTTCGCGCCGCTGCGCCTCGACCCCGCGCACAGCCAGGTGGCCTGCGCCAGCGCCGCCGGGCGGCTGCTGGTCTACCCGCTCGACGAGCTCAAGCAGCAGCCCAACGGCGGGCGCGGCCTGATGCTGATGGACGTGGAAGACGGCGATGCGCTGGCCGCGGTCACCGCCTTTGCGCAGAACCTGCGGGTGCTGGGCAGCGGCCGGGGCGGCAAGCCCAAGGACGAGGAGCTGCGCCCCCACGCGCTGGCGCAGCACACGGGCAAGCGCGGCCGCAAGGGCAAGCCGCTGGGCTTCACGATCAAGGTCACGGCGCTGCGGCCGGTCTGATCGACCGATTCAACCCACCTTGCGGGGTGGGTCGAGGGTTCAGCGCGGCATCGCCGGCAGGTTCGGCAGGGCCGACAGCACCTTGCGGAAGTCGGGCATCCAGCCCGGGCGCTGGCCGGTGAGCTGGCGCGTGATCGCGTCCTTCAGCGGCGGCAGGTGGTCGGAGACGGCCAGCACGGTCTGCCGCAGCAGCTTGGCCGGCGCGCGGTCGTCGGTGAACAGGCCCACCACCACGTTGGTGCCGAGGTAGATCGGCAGCGTCACGCGGCGGTGCTCCAGCTCGAAGGGCGCCAGCGTGGCCATCGTCCCCAGGTCGCGGCCGGCGCGTTTGGCCTTGTCGAGCTGCTGGGCCAGCACCTCGATGCCGTAGAGGCCGAAGTTGTAGCCGTGCGCGGTCACCGGGTGCATGCCCACCGCGGCGTCGCCGATCATCGCCACGCGGTGCTGCGCGAAGCGGTGCGCGTACACGGCCACCAGCGGGTAGGCGTGGCGCTGGCCGACCATCGTCATCGCGCCCAGGCGGTGGCCGAACTGCTCGCTCACGCGGGCGGCGAAGTCCTCGGGCGACAGCGCCATCCAGGCGTCCGCCTCGCTGGCGCGCACCGTCACCACCGCCGAGACCTGGCGGTCGTTCATCGGCAGGATGGCCAGGGTATTGCCCAGGCGGAAGCATTCGTGCGCGGTGCCGTCGTGCTCCTGCTCGTGCGCCAGGCGCGCGACGATCACGGTGCGGCCGAAGTCGCGCGAGTTCGCGCCGATGCCCAGGCGCCGCCGGGTGGCGGAGAAGCGGCTGTCCGCGGCCACCAGCAGCGGCGCGTGCAGCGTCTGCTCGCGGCGGCCGCCGGCCCCATCGGGCAGGTCGACCACCACCTCGGCGCGCTCAGCGCCAGCGCTGGCCTGGCGGATCTGCGCGTTGCAGAGCAGGCGCACCTGCGCGCCCCGGGCCTTCGCGCCGTCGTAGGCCACCCGGCGCAGCCAGTGGTTGGGCACCAGGAAGCCCAGCGCCTCGCACTTCGCGGCCTCGGCGTCGAAGCGCAGGAAGCGTGGCGAGTTGGCGTTGCTGACGTGCGCGGCGCGGATCGGCGCGATCTCACCCTCGGGCAGGCGCTGCCACAGGCCCAGGCCCTGCATGATGCTGCGGGCCCGGTGCGTCAGCGCGATGTCGCGGCCGTCGGGCTGCGGGTCGGCGATGCGCGCCTCGTCCTGCTGCTCCAGCACGGTCACGCTCAGGCCGATGTCCGCCAGCGCGCAGGCCAGCGCAAGGCCGGCCGGGCCGGCGCCGACGACCAGGACATCCTGGGCTTCCGGGAGTGCCTCGGCGGCACAGGGCTGCGGGGCCGAAGACGACGGGGCGGCGGAGGTGGTCATGGTGACGGAATGCACGTGCAAGCGCAGAAATGAGAACCGGCGCAGCCTACCGAGGCGACAGGGGGAGGGCCTTGACCGGGGTCAGGGTAGGGCTTGCCAGGCGGCCGCCCGGCGGGGGCCGGCTTGCTTCGCCATGGCGGGGGGGGGAGCCTAAAGGGTTGCTTGCTTACAACAATTGAGCTGCACCCGATCTTCCAATGTGGGTGGTCAATTTCCTGTTGGCCGGAAGCCTCAGGATGTGGTTTGTGGGCCGAAGGGTGGCGATGGCGGCAAATCAACACAAATCGCGGCGGTGGTGTATCCACCGGTCCCCGCATTCGCGGGGGGCGCAGGCATGCGATTGCGAGGGCGCAGCCCGAAAAACGTGGGAAAGTATTCCAGCTCGTTTGAATGCGGGCTTCAATTCGTGAAGTAATTCATGGATACTACATATCGTAACGTTTGTTGCAGATCAGGTGGAGTCCCACATCGACCCGATGCGGCTGACCGTTTCCAGCAACGGCGTGGTGAAGGCCGAGCAAGGCCGTGACCCTTTGGCGATGGGGTCACGCCTTGGTGGCCGATGGTCCCCCGCACCGAGCCTTCCTCGTGAAGGCTCGGGCCTTTGCCCGGCTTCGGCCGGGCACTTTTTTTTCTGGCAGCGCATCGGGGTGCGATGCGCTGCGCCCATCTTCTTCGAACGCAGCCCGGAGCATGCCTGCGCCGGCGCATGACCACACCGCCAGCCAACCGCTTCAGCGGCTATCGCGCCGATTCGTTCACTCGGTCACGCCCGGATAGCGCAGCGACAGGCTCAGCTCGGCCGCCTCGGCCACCTTGGCCGGCCCCGATGCGGGGCCTCCCGGCGGCCAGGCGATGCGGTCGATGCGCGCGTGCGGCAATTCCTGCGCGAGCGCGGCCACAAAGGCGTCGAGCGCCACCGGCAGGCCCGACAGGCGCAACTCCACCCGCCAGCGCAGCCAACGCTCGCTGCCAGCGGGCTGGCTCGCGCTGGAATCGGTGATCGAGGTCGGATCGTCCAGTTGGGAGCGCTCCATGCCCGCGGTTGTGGCCAGTCCAAGGCGGTGAGCCAGCGCGAGCAGGCGATCCAGGTCCTGCGCCTGGCGCAGCGCCAGGCTGCGCGGCGGCGGGGCGGCGGCGTCGACGGAGCCGCCCGCTGCGGAGACCTGTGGGGCGAGCGGGGGCAGCGTGGCTCGCCGGGTCGATTTCGCCGCCGCCGCAACGGTCGCGGTGGTTGGGGCTGCGGCCGGCGATCCGTCGGGCCGGCTCCGTAGGGTCCAGGCCAGCAGCGACCCCGCCAGTGCCAGGGCGGCCAGTCCCCATGCCGCGGGCCAGCCCAGGTGTTCGCGCCAGAGGTTGAGCAGCCCGATGAGCGGGCGCCGCTGGCGCTCGCGGGAGGGAGGGGTCGAAGAATTCAGCCGCACGGGCGCGGTTTTACCGCATCCGGCAGTGCGGCCGTCCGAGCAGGCCAGTCGACCTCGACTTCGAAGTGCAGCGCAGGGGGCTGGCCCTCACGGTCACCGACCCATTCATGGCGCAGCAACACGGCCCCTTCGAAGGGGGGCTGGGCCGTCAGCGCAAGCAGCCAGCTGCGCATCGTGGGCAGGTCGGCGGCCCGCACCCGTGCGCGCAGGCGTCGCCCGTCCGCGGCGGGCTGCAGCGAGAGCAGGTGCACCGGC
>DAOLLE010000202.1:0-6265 GCA_035331205.1 Burkholderiaceae bacterium | reverse complement strand
GCCCTGATCGGCTCCGGCAACATCGGCACCGACCTGATCTACAAGATCCAGCGCAGCCCCGTGCTGGAGCCGGTGTGGATGGTCGGCATCGACCCGGCCTCCGAAGGCCTGGAGCGCGCCCGCAGCATGGGCCTGAAGACCACCGCCGAGGGCGTGGACGGCCTGCTGCCGCACGTGCTGGAAGACGGCATCCAGATCGCGTTTGATGCCACCAGCGCCTACGTGCACGCCGAGAACTCGCGCAAGCTCAACGCGCTGGGCGTGCTGATGATCGACCTGACGCCCGCGGCCATCGGCCCGCTGTGCGTGCCGCCGGTGAACCTGAAGGAACACGCGGACAAGGCCGAGATGAACGTCAACATGATCTCCTGCGCCGGCCAAGCCACGATCCCCATCGTGAACGCCATCAGCCGCGTGCAGCCGGTCGAGTACGGCGAGATCGTCGCCAGCCTGGCGTCCAAGTCCATCGGCCCGGGCACCCGCGCCAACCTGGACGAGTTCACCTACACCACCTCCAACGCCATCGAGCGCGTGGGCGGGGCCAAGAAGGGCAAGGCGCTGGCGATCATCAACCCGGCCGAGCCGCCGATGATCATGCGCAACACGATCAACTGCCTCACCGAGACCGAGCCCGACCAGGCCAAGATCATCGACTCGGTGCTGGCGATGATCGAAGAGGTGCAGAAGTACGTGCCGGGCTACCGCCTGGTCAACGGCCCGCTCTTCGACGGCAAGCGCGTCGCGGTCTTCATGGAAGTGAAGGGCCTGGGCGACTACCTGCCCACCTACGCCGGCAACCTGGACATCATGACCGCCGCAGCCTGCCGCACCGCGGAGATGTTCGCCGAGGAAATCCTGGCCGGAACGATCACGCTCAAGTCCGTGGTCGCCGACACGCCCGCCGCTTCCGCAGCTTGAGGGGAGAACCGAACATGACGACGACGAACGCCTACGACGCCCTCAGCTCCAGCCTCAAGGGCCGCAAGGTCCTGCTGCACGACATGTGCCTGCGCGACGGCATGCACGCCAAGCGCGAGCAGATCTCGGTGGCGCAGATGGTGCAGGTCGCCACCGCGCTGGACGCGGCTGGCGTGCCGATGATCCAGGTCAGCCACGGCGCGGGCCTGGGCGGCAACTCGCTGCAGCACGGCTTCGCGCTGGCCAAGAACGAGGAGTACCTGCAGGCCGTGACCGCGGTGGTCAAGCAGACGAAGGTCTCGGTGCTGCTGATCCCGGGCCTGGGCACGATGCGCGAGCTGCAAAGCGCCTACGACTGCGGCGCGCGCAGCGTGCACGTGGCCACCCACTGCACCGAGGCGGACACCTCGCCGCAGCACATCGCCTACGCCCGCAAGCTGGGCATGGACACCACCGGCTTCCTGATGATGGCCCACCTGAACTCGCCCGAGGGGCTGGCGCAGCAGGGCAAGCTGATGGAGGGCTACGGCGCGCAGACCATCTACATCACCGACTCGGCCGGCTACATGCTGCCCGAGCACGTGACGGCCGCCGTCAGCCGCCTGCGCGAGGTGCTCAAGCCCGAGACCGAGATCGGCTTCCACGGCCACCACAACCTGGGCCTGGGCATCAGCAACTCGATCGCCGCCATCGCCGCGGGAGCCAGCCGCATCGACGGCTCGGTGGGCGGCCTGGGCGCCGGCGCCGGCAACACGCCGCTGGAGGTGCTGCTGGCCGTGTGCGAGCGCATGGGCATCGACACCGGCGTGGACCTGTTCAAGCTGATGGACGTGGCCGAGGACGTGATCCTGCCGCTGATGGCCGAGCGCATCGTGCGCATCGACCGCGACTCGCTGACCCTCGGCTTCGCGGGCGTTTACTCCACCTTCCTGCTGCATGCCAAGAAGGCAGAAGCGCGCTTTGGCGTGCCTGCGCGCGACATCCTGGTCGAGCTGGGCCGCAAGAAAATGATCGCCGGCCAGGAGGACATGATCGAGGACACCGCGATGACCATGGCCAAGGAACGCGGCCTGCTGCAGGACGTCGTTCGATCGCGTGTCTGAAGAGGTGACCATGGCTGAACGCGAACTCGCCGTCGTCGTCGGCGCCACCGGCGCCTTCGGCCAGCCCATCGTCGAGCGGCTGATCGGCCGCGGCCTGACGGTGCTGGCCGTCGCGCGCACCCGCCAAAGCCTGGCCGAGCTGACACAGCGGCACGGCGATGCCCTCATCGGCTGCGAGGCGGACATCGCAGGCGACGACGCCATCGAGCAGATCCGTGGCTATGTGCAGGCCCTCAACCTCCCCGTGCGCGCGGTCGTGCACGGCCCCGGCGTGGCGGTGGCGGGCGGCATCCTGACGGCACCGACCTTCGCCATGGTCGATGCGGTCAACATCAAGGTCGGCGGCCTGCTGCGGCTGGTGCGCGCGGTGGACGCTCGGCTGCTGCGTCAGTCGCGCATCATCGCCATCGCCGGCCACTACGGCCTGGAGCCCACCGCCTACGCCGCGGCCGCCGGCATCGCCAACGCGGCGCTGTTCAACGTCGTGCGCCAGCTCAGCCTGGCCTACGGCGAGCGCGGCGTCACCGCCCACACCCTGGCGCCCGGCCCGGCCGACACCGAGCGGCTGCAGCGCGTCGCCACCGACCGCGCCCGCCTGCAGGGCACGACGCCCGAGGCGGTGCTGGACGCGATGCGCGCCGACTCCTCGCTCGGTCAGCTCACCACGCCCGCGCAGGTCGCCTGGGCGGTGAGCCTGCTGCTCGACCCCGAGGCCGACGCGATGACCGGCTCGACGCTGATGCTCGATGCCGGTCGGCGCCGCGGCCTGCCCTGAATTTCCCGAATCGCTGTCAACCGCTGTCAACACCCCGGAGGCTCCATGCCCGTCGCCAACATCCACGTGCTCGCCGGCCACCCGCGCCCGGTGCTCAAGCAGCTGCTGCGCGAGGCTTCGGCCACCTTCGCACGCGTCATCGAGGCGCCGGCTGACCGCCTGCAGGTCTGGATCACCGAGGTGGACCCCGAGCTCTACGCCATCGCCGGTGAGCCCGCCGACGAGGTGCTGGAGCACACCCCGCGCGGCCAGGCCGAGATCCCGCTGATCCGCATGGCGCTCATGGAGGGGCGCCCGGTGGAGCTGCTGCACCGCGTGATGGCCGAAATGAGTGCGGTGGTGGCCCGCAACCTGGGCGGCGACCCCAAGCGCGTGCGCGTGCAGATCGACCATGTGAACGCCGACCGCTGGGCCATCGGCGGCGTGCCCGCCAGCGTCGCCCGCGCGGCGGAACTGGCGGCGCGCAAGGCGACGGCCTGACGTCACACGCCTGACGTCAGGCGCCCCGCGGGGCGCCACCCCCACCGCTGCCGGAGCCCCGCCATGACGCCCAACCCCGATCGTCTCCACCCCGTCGGCTGTGACCACTCCTGCGGTTGCGAGGCCCTGGCGCCCACTGACGAGCTGGTCTCGCGGCTGCACTTCGACGCCCGCGAGGGCCGCATCTGGCTCAACGACCAGCGCATGCTGCTGATGCACAACAGCGCCATGGGCGTGCTGCGCCAGGAGCTGATCGAGGGCCTGGGGCTGGACAAGGCGCGCGGCCTCATCACCCGCATGGGCTACAACTGCGGCGCGCACGACGCCGACCTGGCGCAGAAGTTCCGCCGCTTCGACCGCCCGATCGACGCCGTCTACATCGGCCCGCAGCTGCACATGCTCGAAGGCGTCGCCCGCGTCGAGAAGGTCAACCTCGAGCTGGATGAAGAGGCCGGCCACTTCCTCGGCGAGTTCAACTGGCACGGCAGCGCCGAGGCCGAGGCGCATGTGCAGATCTACGGCATCGGCAGCCACGCCGTGTGCTGGCAGCAGGCCGGCTACGCCAGCGGCTTTGTCAGCCGCTTCATGGGCCGCCCGGTGGTGTTCCGCGAGATCCAGTGCCGCGCCCAGGGCGCGCCGCACTGCGTCATCGTCGGCCGCCCGGCCGAGGCCTGGGCGCAGGTCGGCGCCGAGGGGGCCGAAGGCGCCGCGCTCGACCTCGCCAGCCTGCGCGCGGACGACCTCAGCCTCGGCGTGGCCGTTCCCACACCGATGCCCGCCCCCGGCCAGGTGGCCGGCTCCGGCGCCCTGCTCAATGACCTGGAGGTCGTCGGCGTCTCGGCCGGCTTCAACGCGGTGTGCCACATGGTGCGCCGCGCCGCGAACACCCAGGCCACCGTGCTCTTCCTGGGCGAAAGCGGCGTGGGCAAGGAGGTGCTGGCGCAGGCGCTGCACCGCATCAGCCCGCGCTCGGCCGGGCCCTTCGTGGCCATCAACTGCGCCGCCATCCCCGAGGACCTGATCGAGAGCGAGCTCTTCGGCGTCGACAAGGGCGGCTACACCGGCGCGCTGGCGACAAGGCCCGGGCGCTTCGAGCGCGCGCACGGCGGCACGCTGTTCCTCGACGAGATCGGCATCCTCGGCGCCACCGCCCAGGGCAAGCTGCTGCGCGCCCTGCAGGAGCGCGAGATCGAGCGCGTGGGCGGCACCCAGACCGTCAAGGTGGACGTGCGCGTGGTGGCGGCCACCAACCTCGACCTGAAGGGCGAGGTCGAGGCCGGCCGCTTCCGCGAGGACCTCTACTACCGCCTGAACGTGCTGCCCGTGCGCGTGCCGCCGCTGCGCGAACGCCGGGAGGACATCCCGGTGTTCATGAACCACTTCCTGCACAAGTTCAACCGCCGCGATGGCCGCTCGGTCACCGGCTTCACCGGCCGCGCCATCGACGCCATGCTCGCCTACGCCTGGCCGGGCAACATCCGCGAGCTGGAGAACCTGGTCGAACGCGGCGTGGTGCTCGCCAGCGACGGCGGCGCCATCGACCTCATGCACCTCTTCCTCGGCGACGAGGGCCTCTGCGCCCAATGGCTCGCCCTGCAGCGCGACGGCAGCCTGCGCCACCGCGGCGTCGGCGCCGCCAACGACCCCGTGCAGGCCGAACCCGATGCGGCCCCGCTCACCCCCGCGGGCGCCGACTCACCCGCCGTCGCTGCTACCCCCGCCCAGCAACTCGCCCACCGCGTCCAGGCCCTGCTCTGCGGCCAAGCCACCGAAACCCCCGACGCCCGCCTCTCCCTCGACCAGCTCGAAACAGAACTGGTCCGCAGCGCGATGACGGCGACGGGTGGCAACCAGTCGGCCGCGGCGCGCCTGCTGGGGCTGAGCCGGGCGCAGTTGATTTATCGGTTGAAGGGGTTGGGGTAGGAATACGCGAGCGGAGAGCGGGGCAACGTGGGCGAAATGCCGGCGATCTGCAATCGACCCAACTGCGACGTTCGCCTCGTGTGATCGGGTTTCGGAATGTTGGCGCCCTTAAGGTCAGGCTGGCAGGTCTCGTCTGGTGTCCCGGGCGGCTACGTGGCGGGTGGGTCGTCGAAATCGCCTGCGGGCGCCCCGAACGCCGCAGTGATGCGGCGTTCTGCAGACTGCCTAGCGTCTTGCATTACAGCCGACATTGCCCAGCGCTTGGTGTACTTACCGATGAACTCAGAGAAAAACATCCGCGCTGTATCTTTGCGCTGGTTTGCAACTACCGCGTCCTTCAACACCGCGGACAGATTTATTTCGCCGGCAGCAACGCAGCCCATCGTGCGCTCGAAGTCTTCGATTGACAGAATGAAGACATTTTCCAAAGGTAGGCGCCGTTCTGCCGTAGCGTCTGGATAGACGAACTCGTCACGTGGGCAGAGCGACTGCAGTCGTTCGCCTGTGCTGAGGTTGAGTTCACGACTGGTAACGACGAGCAAGAAGTCTTGGCTATTTTGGAACTGATTGCCAAATCTGCTGGCAGGGTCTCGGATGAGCTGTCCTACCTTCCAGCCTTGCTTAATTGCATCCCTTACGCGCTTGGTCTTCTGGTAAATAACCTTCTCGTTGTCCTGCAGCAGGACATCGTCGGCGAACAAGGCCATCTTTGCCTCGACGAAGATGTTGCAGTCCTCGCCTTCAATGATGGCCTCGACGGCGGGAGCGTGCCCCCCAACCTGCACTTTGTAGGCTGCCTCGTCAATCACAACCAATCCGCACCCCGAAGCCAGTTCGGTCACGTATCGCTCGTACACCCGGCTGAATTCGTTTACATAGTCAGCACCGAAGCTGGATAAGCGTAGATGAACCGCATCTTCCAGTCCACGGGCGAACACCAGTGGATGCCAACATTGAAGTCGCCCATCACGCAGGCGTAGGAACGGGAAATGGCGCATGTACGGGAACTCGAAGGCTCCTCGTTGTTTCGTGTGGACTCCAACATTCAAAATCCGAGCTGGAGTGG
>DAOLLE010000201.1:0-6296 GCA_035331205.1 Burkholderiaceae bacterium | reverse complement strand
ATTGTCGCCCGCGGCCGAACGGGTGGGCAGGTCCAGGCGGCCGGGCGGCGGGCGGCGACAATCCAGGCGCCATGTTGCAACGGCCATCCCCCGCCTCCCCGCCAGCGCGCAGACGGCTGCGCCGGCTCGTCGTGCTGGGTCTGCTGCTGGCCCAGGCCGCCTGGGCCGGCGGCGAGCCGACCTCGCCCGAGCCAGATCCGGAGCACCCCGGTCGCCCGGTGATGCGCTGGGAGCCGCCCTTCACCGCCGCGGCGGCCGAGCCGGCCCTGCTGCCGGTGGCGCGGCCCGCGACGCGGCCCTGGCGGCTGTGCGTGCTGTTTCCCCACGTCAAGGACGCCTACTGGCTGGGCGTCAACTACGGCATGGCCGAGCAGGCGCGCCGCCTGGGCGTGGCGGTGCAGTTCTACGAGGCCGGCGGCTATCCGAACCTGGACACCCAGCGCGAGCAGCTGCGCGCCTGCGGGGCCGACCCACGCATCGACGCGCTGATCGTCGGCACGGTGTCCTTCGACGGCCTGTCGCCGCTGCTGACGCAAATCGCCCGGCGCATCCCGGTGCTGGCGACGGTCAACGACATCGCCCGGCCGGGCATCACCGCCAAGGTGGGTGTGGACTGGGTGGAGATGGGCCGCGCGGCCGGGCGCTGGCTGGTCGAGCAGGCCGGGCCGGGCAGCGAGCCGGTACCGATCGCCTGGTTTCCGGGCCCGCGCGGTGCGGGCTGGGTGCCCTTCGTCGAGCGGGGCTTTCACGAGGCGATCGCCGGCAGCCGCATCCAGATCCGCATCACCGCCCGGGGCGACACCGGCAAGGCAGTGCAGCGCAACCTGGTGCAGCGCAGCCTGGACGAACACCCCGATCTGCGCTACCTCGTCGGCAATGCGCCGATGGCCGAGGCCGCGGTGAGCGTGCTGCGCGAGCGTGGCCTGCAAGAGCGCGTGGGCATCGTCTCGACCTACTTCACGCCCGATGTCTACCGCGGCATCCTGCGCGGGCGGGTGCTGGCCGCCCCCACCGATGCCCCGGTGCTGCAGGGCCGCCTGTCGATCGACCAGGCGGTGGACCTGCTGGAGCACCGGCCGGTGGCGCGGCACGTCGGGCCGGTGATCCGCATCGTCGACCGCCGCCGGCTGGACGATGCGGACATCGACGACTCGCTGCCGCCCAGCAGCTTCGCACCGCTGTTCCGCGTCGAGCCGCCGCGCTGAACGTCGCGGCGGCGAGGCGCTGGCTCACTGCGCCGCGGCGGCGTCCTTGGCGTTCTTCAGCAGGAAGTCCAGCACCGTCTTGCGCTGCGCCTCGTCCAGGCCGGCGCGCTGGAACATCGTCGGCGTGATGCCCTGCCACTGGTTCTTCGAGAAATCGCCCGGCTCGCGCGGCACGTGGCAGAGCGTGCAGCGCTCGTAGAACAGCTTCTCGCCGGGGCTCATGGTCGCCATCGTGACGCCCTTGATCTTCTGGGCCCGCTCGGCCAGCTTCATCGCGGCCACGTTCAGGCCGAGCTTGCCGGCGCGGTTGATCACCGCCGGCGGCTCGTAGGCGCGGTTCTCGCCCTCGGCGTCCAGGCACTTCTTCAGGCTGGCGATGCAGGTGTTGGCGGTGGTCGCCTGGCTCAGGCCGCTGGAGGCGCGGCTGCTGGTGATGACGTTGATCGCCCCGCTGTTGCAGCGGCCCTTGGAGTCCAGCGAGATCCAGTTGCCCTCTTCCAGGCTGACCACGCCCTTCATGATCTGGTCGGTGACCACCGCGCCGGCAATCAGCCGCCCACGCTCGTTGTAGAGCTCGACCAGGTCGCCGCTGACGATGCCCTTGGCCTGCGCGTCCTCGACGCTGATGCGGATGTGCTGGCGGCCCTTGACGTTCTGCTCGAAGCGCACGTCGGCCTGCGCCATCTGCGAGTGCACCCGATTGAAGGGGTGCGGGCTGACCACGTGCACCTGCCCCGGCTGGGCGTTGCCCAGGAACTCGGCGGGTTCCAGGTACTTCGGGATCGGCGGGCAGTCGGGGATCTTGAAGCTCGCGATCTCGCTGCAGTACAGCTCGATCTTGCCGGACTGGGTGTGCAGCTTGTTCTTCACCGGGTCGGCGTAGAAGTCGCCATGGCGCACCCAGCGGCGCATCTCGTCGGGCACCGGCATCGTCACCATGCCCTTGTCCCAGAACTCGGCGAAGGGCACCTTGTGGCCGGTGGCCTTGTAGGCGTTCTCCAGGATCTGCATCACCGACAGGCCTTCGGTGAACTGGAAGCCCACGCCCATCAGATCGCCCAGGCGGCGGAAGATCTCGAAGTCGTCCAGGCTCTCGCCGTAGGGCGCGATCACCTGGCGCATCGCGAAGATCTTGTCGTTGCTGTAGGTGCCGCCGTAGCTGATGTCGTTGCGCTCCAGCGCCGAGGTGGCCGGCAGCACGATGTCGGCAAAGCGCGACGAGGCGCACCACCACGGGTCCTGGCAGATCACGGTGTCGACCTGCTTGGCCATGGCACGCAGCAGCTCGTTGGTGTCCTGCTGGTGCGACATGAAGTTGTTGCCGGCGTTGTAGATCAGCTTGACCTTCGGGTAGCTGTGCGTCGCGCCGTCGCGCACATAGGTCTTGCCGGGGTTGAGCAGCATCTCGCTGATGCGCGAGGCCGGGCAGCGCGTCTTCACCGCATTGCGCCCCTGCGACAGGCCCACCGGCACGATCGCGTTGGACTGCGGCATGCCGCCGTTGCCGTAGTGCCAGGAGAAGCCCACGCCCTCGCCCGGCTTGCCGATCTTGCCCAGCATGGCGGCGAAGTTGATGATCGCCCAGTGCGTCATCTCGCCGTGGTGGGCGCGCTGCAGCGACCAGGCACCGGCGAACTGGGTGCGCTTGCTGGCGAACAGGTCGGCCAGTTCGACGATCTTCGCGGCCGGGATGCCGGTGATCTTCGCGGCCCATTCGGGCGTCTTCGGCGGCGTGCCGTCGGCGTCCTTGCCCAGCAGGTAGGGCAGGAACTTGTCGAAGCCGACGGTGTACTTGTCGAGGTAGGCCTGATCGGCCTTGCCCGTCGTGTAGGCGTGGTAGGCCATCGCCAGGAACAGCGCGGTGTCGGTGTTGGGCACGATCTTGACCCACTCCGAGCCCAGCGCCTCGTCGGTGGGCGTGTACTGCGGGTTGATCGAGATGAACTGGACGCCGCGCTCCTTGATCTGCTTCCAGCGCGGGAACATCTGGTGGTCGGCCACCGTGTACTCGATGCGGTTGTTCTTGAAGGGGTCGCAGCCCACCCAGACCATCACCTGGGTGTGCTCGGCGATCACCTCCCAGGCCGTCTGCGGCGAGTAGACCTCCATGTCGCCGATGATGTGCGGCAGGCTCACCTGCGAGGCGCCGCCGGAGTAGTCGCCGGTGGTCACCGAATGCCCGCCGATCAGGCCGAACAGGCGGCCCTGCAGCACCTGCGGGCGCAGCAGGCCGGCGTGCGACCAGCCGCCGTAGCTGCTGCTGAACAGCGCCTCGTTGCCGTACTTTTCGGCGGTGGAGAGGATGGCGTTGGCCGTCAGCGCCAGCGCCTCGTCCCAGCTCACGCGCACGAAGGGCTCCTTGCCGCGCAGCTCACGCCGCGTATCGCCCTTCGGGTTGGCCAGGTAGGAGCGCCGCACCATCGGGTACTTCACGCGCGTCTTGCTGTAGACCCGGCTCATCAGGCCCTGGGTCAGCATCGTGGTGGGCATCGCATCGACGTCCTCGAGCGGCTGCACGCCCACCAGCACGCCCTTCTTCACGACCGCCTTGAACGGGCCCCAGTGGCTGGCGCTGGGGATCAGGGTGGTGTCGGCCCCGAAGACTTCGCGTGCGCCGAACCAGGCCACGCCGTTGGCGGCCACAGCGGTGGCCACGGAGGTCTTCAGGAGGTTTCGTCTCGTCATGCTCATGGTGGGTGCTCCTTGGAACGCGCCATCGAAGGAATCGAATCGGCTTGGAGGGCATCCTAGGAAGCGAGCTGCAACGGCATGAACGGTCTTGTGGTCCTCTCGTTCGAGTTTGTTAACCCGGTGAACGGCGCCGGGCAACCGGCCCGCGCCGCGGCATGATGGCGACCATTCCCCTGGCGCAGCGCGAGACGGACGCAATGAAAGTATTTGGCATGGCCGGCTGGTCCGGCTCGGGCAAGACCACGTTGGTCGAACGACTCATCCCGGTGTTCACCGCGCGGGGCCTGCGCGTGTCGGTGATCAAGCACGCGCACCACGGCTTCGACCTCGACCGCCCCGGCAAGGACTCCTGGCGCCACCGCGAAGCCGGCGCCACGCAGGTGCTGATGCTGTCCAACGACCGCTGGATCCTGATGCACGAGCTGCGCGGCGCGCCCGAGCCGACGCTGGAGGAGCAGCTGCGCCTGCTCGCGCCCTGCGACCTGGTGCTGATCGAGGGCTACAAGGCCGCGGCGGTGCCCAAGATCGAAATCCACCGCCCCGCCCACGGGCGCCCACCGCTGTGGCCCGAAAATCCGCACGTGGTCGCGGTGGCCACCGACGCCGCCGACGGGACCCTCGACTGTCCTTTGCCGCTGCTGCCGCTCAACCACCCGGAGGCGGTGGCGGAGTTCATCCTGGCCCATTCCGCCTGATCCGGCGGCACACTGGCGGCCTTGCACTGACCTGGAGCGTTCCCGATGTCCACCCACCTCGTCCTGACCGTCATCGCCGCGGACCGCCCCGGTCTGGTCAGCCAGCTGTCCGACACGATCACCGCCGGCGGCGGCAACTGGCTCGATGCGCGCATGGCCAGCCTCGCGGGCCAGTTCGCCGGCGTCCTGCTGGTGAGCGTGAGCGCCGAGCGGGCCGATGCGCTCGCCAGCGCGCTGCAGACCCTGCCCGGCCTGCGGCTGGTGATCGAGAAGAGCGCCGAATCCGCGGCGGCGAGCGGCACGGCGCTGCAGCTGGAGCTGCTCGGCCAGGACCGCCCGGGCATCGTGCGCGACATCTCGCGCGTGCTGGCCGAGCACGGCGTCAGCATCACCGACTTCGAGACCGAGCGCAGCAGCGGCTCGTTCTCCGGCGAGGCGATGTTCAAGGCCCGCGCCCGGCTGCAGCTGCCGCCCGGGCTGGACGATCACACGCTGCGCCAGTCCCTCGAGGCGCTGGCCAACGAGCTGATGGTGGATTTGAGCGCGGTACCGGCGGCCTCCTGAGCCTGATCCGACCTGATCCAGATTGGTCGGGCGGGGCTGCGCCCCGCTCCGATCAGCTCTTGCCCAACGCGCCCAGGCGCTTCTCGATGTCCGCGGCGGACATCGCACCCGGCGAGCGGCTGCCGTCCTCGAAGACGATGGCCGGCGTGCCATTGACGCGGTGCTTGCGCGCCAGCGCCTGATTGCGATCGAGCGCGGCGCTGTCGCACTGGCCCATCACCCGCGGCGGCTGGGTGCCGTCGATCATCCAGCTGCGCCAGGCGGTGGTGCTGTCCTTGGCGCACCAGATCGCCTTGGACTTCTCGGGCGAGTCGCCGCCCAGGATCGGGATCACGAAGGTGTAGACGGTCAAGTCCTTGACGGCCTGCAGGTCGCGCTCGAACTTCTTGCAGTAGCCGCAGTTCGGGTCGGCAAAGACGGCGATGCGGCGCTTGCCCGTGCCGGTCTTCCAGACGATCGCGTCCTTCAGCGGCAGCGTGCCGAAGTCGATCGCGGTGAGCTTGTCGATGCGCTCCTCGGTGAGGTTGCGCTTCGCGGCGGTGTCGATGATCGAACCCTGGATCAGGTAGTTGCCCTTGGCGTCGCTGTACATCACGTCGGTGCCGAAGCGCAGCTCCCACAGGCCGGCCACCGGCGCGGGGCGCACCTCGTCGGCCTTGGGCAGGCTGGGGTAGCGCTCGGCCAGGGTCTTGCGGATCTCGGCCTCGTCGGCGCGCGCCGCGCCGAAGGCCAGCACGGCCAGGGCCGCCGCGGCCATCAGGAATCGGGTGGGGGGGGAGGCGGTCATCGGAGTTCCTGATGCTGCGGTGAAGGAAAGGGTGAGGGGGACACGGCCGGGGCGTCAGCCCTGCAGCGCCTGGCGCGTCAGCCAGCGCTTGAGCGGTGGCAGATGATCCACCAGACTCATGCCCTGGTTGCGGAGTTCCTTGAACGCCGCCTCGTCGCGCGAGAACAACTGCCAGAGGCCGTCGACCAGGCCGGACATCGCCAGCGTCGGCGCGGCGCGCTCGCGGGCGTATTCGCGCAGCGTGCGCGCATCGCCCAGGCTGCGCCAGGGGCGGCGCGCCCGCTCATGTCGATCGGCAGCCCCATCACGACATGCTCGGCCGCGATGTCGCCCTTGCCGGTCCTGACCGTCCAG
>DAOLLE010000200.1:2670-6332 GCA_035331205.1 Burkholderiaceae bacterium | reverse complement strand
GCGACGCTGATCATCGCCAACGTGCCGTTCGCCATCATCGGCGGCATCGTCGGGCTGTTTGCCACGGGGCAGTACCTGTCGGTGCCGTCGGCCATCGGCTTCATCGCCGTGTTCGGCGTGGCCATGCTCAACGGCATCGTGATGGTCTCGTTCCTCAACGACCTGCGACGACAGGGGCTGGGCATCCGCGAGGCGGTACGTCAGGGCGCGGCGCTGCGGCTGCGGCCGGTGCTGATGACGGCCTCGGTGGCGATCCTCGGCCTGGTGCCGATGCTGCTGTCCACCGGCGTCGGCGCCGAGACGCAGCGACCACTCGCCACGGTCGTTGTCGGCGGTCTGTTCACGTCCACGGCGCTGACGCTACTGCTGCTGCCGCTGATCTACGAGTGGTCTGAATCGCGGGTGGAGGCCAAGCGCCTGGCCGCCGAGCGCGCCGAGGCCACGCCCGCATCGCAACTGCCCCAGGAGAACGCATGAAAGAGATCAAGGCCTTCGTGCACCAGCACCGCGCGGCCGATGTCATCGAAGCCATCAAGGCGACGCAGGCGTGGACGGCGCATGCGGGCGCGGCCGAGCAGCACCACCTGTCGGTCACGCAGGTGCAAGGCACCTTGCGACCGGTGGACCAGTCAGAGCGCCACTACTCCGTGGACCTGGGCCTGGAGGTGGTGCGCGAGTTCCGCATCGAACTGCACTGCGACGACGACTGCGTCGACGAGCTCGTGGCCGCGATCGTGTCGGCCGCAAGAACCGGCCAGCAGCTCGCCGGCTGGGTCTACGTCAGCGACGTCGCTTCGGCCTACCCGATCCGATAGGAAAAGTGGACTACGGCATCTTCAAGGCACCGATGCTGAGGTCCGGTCTGCGACGACGAAACATGAAGGAACTCGACATGAGCAACATCCCACGACGCGCGGCCCTTCTGGGGCTCGCGGGATTCGCGGTCCTCGGGGCCGGGTGCATGACCAAGCCTCTGCGCCCGGCGAATGCCGACGGCACCTACTGCTATCGCATCGGCAAGAGCTACCGGCCCAAGCTGACGTGCACGCCTGGAGCCATTCCTTCCGCGCAAGCCGAGGCGCAGGCAAGGGAGTTCGGCGGCGTCAGTGACCGCATGACGGTGTATCTGGTCCGCAAGCGCTGGGGCGACACCGGCTTCGTGATTCCGGTCTCGACACCGGGCGTCCAGACCGTGGACACGGTGCCCGAGACCTTCGCGCGGCTGCGGCTGGCTCCAGGCGCGCACGTTCTCACTGCGACATGGCCGGAGGGCACGACCAGCCTGGAGGTTTCCGGCAAGGCCGGCGACGTCCTGGTGGTGGAAGTTATCGGACAGATCTGGGCCTGGGGCAGCAAGTACCGCCTCGAACCCGGAACGATCGACGACGCACGCGAACGCACGCGCAATCTCCGACTGGTCGCGGACGTTGGCTGAGGACACTTGCGAGTACGTTGCCGTATGCCCTGCCGACGGCAATGCACGACGGGTAGGCGCAGTCCGCGATGAGACCTCGACTGGCCGATCCGGCGCTCACGCTCGAGCTCACCTGGATATGGCTTGGCGTGTTGCTGGCCGCACTTCTTGCGTACGGGCTCTACCGCTGGTGGCGCAGTCGCCATCCACGCAAGCCTCTCCCGGCACCGCGGAGCTATTCCGCCGAACTGGGCAGGCGAATGCAGAAACCCAAGAGCGGGCGCGCGAAGCGGAAGCGGCGCGGCAAGGTGTCGAGGAAGACCTTGCCGCGCCAAAAGTAGAGGCCGGTCCGGAATCAACCGCCAGTCATCAGTTCGAGGCGCGCCCGGCGCGCATCAGGGGACTCGGCGCGCATCTCGTCGATGACCTGCTGCCGCGTCTTCGGCGGCTCGGCACTCTTCATCGGCAGCGGCGCGCCGCGCTGCAGCAAGGCAAGCGAGCCGTCCTTGCGCGCCGCCTCGACCTCGGCCATCACCTGGGCGCGCGTCTTGGTGCTCTTGAAGTGATCGGGGTGGTAGGTGACACCGGCTTCGCCGGAAGCGGTGTGCCAAACCGAGTTGGCCTGTGCCGCCAGGGGCAGCGTCATCGCGATCGCAACGGCGGGCAGCAGGACAAGACGGATGGATGTCATGGGGTGTTCCTTTCAGGGATTGGTGCAGGAGATCAGCAAGTGCATGCCCGAAGGCACAAGCCCACTGTAGGAACCGACGCCCGACTCGAACTGAACACGCAGATGACAGTTTGGACAGACCCATCGCCATGCGGACGGAAACCGCGCCCATGAAGCTGCTGGTCGTGGAAGACGAGGCCAAGTTGGCCGACTACCTCCGCAAGGGCCTCACGGAGGAAGGCTACGTGGTCGAGGTGGCCAGCAACGGCATCGACGGTCTGCACATGGCCTCGGAAGGCAGCTTCGACCTCATCGTGCTCGACACCATGCTTCCTGGCATTGACGGCCTGGGCCTGCTCGCCGCGCTGCGCCAGAGCAAACGGACGCCGGTCATCATGCTGACGGCACGTCATCGCGTGGAGGACCGTGTGCGCGGCCTGAAGGCTGGCGCCGACGACTACCTGGTCAAGCCATTCGCCTTCTCGGAACTGGTGGCCCGCATCGAGGTGCTCCTGCGGCGGGCCGTCGGCGCAGCACCCTCCCCCGATGCGCTCGTGTTGTCTCTGGGTGACCTGGAAGTCGACCTCGCGCGGCGGCGCGCTGTCCGCGCCGGACAGCGGCTCGAGCTCTCGGCCAAGGAGTTCCAGCTGCTGACTCTGCTGGTGCGCCGCAAAGGCGAGGTGCTCTCGCGCACCGAAATCGCGGAGCAGGTCTGGGATGTGAACTTCGATCACGGGACCAACGTCATCGACGTTGCCATCCGGCGCCTTCGCGGCAAGCTGGATCTCCCCTTCGACAGGCCGCTGCTGCACACCGTCCGCGGCATGGGCTATGTGCTCGAGGACCGCGGTCCATGAGAGCAATGCACGCCGGGTCGCTCGGCCGGCGCCTGGCACGCTGGCTGGCGCTGCTGGCGCTTGCAGGTCTCGCATTGACGTGCCTGGGTGTCTACACGGCAACCTCGCTGAGCCTCGGGGAGCGCCAAGCCGATACGTTGCGACAGAAGCAGTTGCAGGTGCGTCACCTGGTCGCGGAGACTGGCGTGCCAAGCAGTGGCGCGCTGAAGCACAAGCTCGACGATGCACTGGTCGGCCGCCAGGATCTGGCGCTGGTGTTGGCGGACGCATCGGAGCAGGTCCTCTATGCCGGACCGGCGGTGCCGCCGGGGCGCCGGACCCTTGTCACGCGGTTCGAGGTCGCCGCGGCCACTGGCCCGGTACGGGCAACCTTGACTCTGGACGCCAGTGAGGACGACCGCGTTCTGGGACGGCTGGCCCGCACACTGGTCGCGGCTGCATTGGCCGGGTCGATCGTGATTGCCGCCGGGGGCTTCACGCTCGTGCAGATCGGGCTGCGGCCGGTGCGCGATCTGGCGGCGCAGGTTCAGACACTGGCCGCAGACACGTTGGACAGGCGCCTTGACGGGTCGGACCAACCGGAAGAACTCGCCGGGCTCATTCATCATGTCAACGAGTTGCTGCGGCGCTTGCACCGTGCGTACGCGCAGTTGGAAGGATTCAATGCGGATGTCGCGCATGAGCTCTTCACGCCGCTGACAACGCTGATCGGTGGCACCGA